>DASQTR010000239.1:0-3149 GCA_035641795.1 Ilumatobacter sp. | reverse complement strand
ACCCGTATAACGCCGAATCCGGCGCGTCGATATCCGTGGTCTGACTGCCGGGTTATCGGTACGCCTCTGCGCCCTCGATCGGGCGATCGGACGAGGGTGGGACCACATGCCGGACGTGATCGGGCGACGTCGGCCGGGGCCACGGGCATGCCCACCTACGCGCGCCGACCCCGGCGACGAGCACGCCGGTCGGGATGCCGGCGCCGATGAGCACACACAGCGGTCGGCGAAGTTGACAGGCGTCGAGGTCGGCAATTCAACAGGCATCGAGAACTCTCTCGAGTGCGTCGAGCGCTGCCGGGAAGGCGTGCGCCGGTGAGCGGCTGTAGCCGATGGCGAGTCCGTGCCGGTGCGGCAACGCGATGCGATGGTTTCCGAGTCCGAACATCGCGATCCCGCGCTGCAGCGCGATGTCGAGGATCTCGTGTTCGTCGCGGTCGCGCACGATCGCGGTGACATGCAGTCCGGCGGACACGCCGGTGACGTCGAGCAGGTCGGTCCGACGGGCCAACAGCCGCACGAGCGAGTCCCGCCGCCGTCGGTACTGCAGTCGCTGTGAACGGATGTGGCGATCTAAGCGCCCCGATGCGATGAACTCGGCAAGAGCTGCTTGTTCGATCGTCGAGACGGCGTCGCGCCGCAGGCGCTTGGTATCGAGCACCGGCTCGAGCAGCGACGGGGGCAACACAAGCCAGGCGATGCCGAGGCCCGGCGCTAGCGACTTGCTGGCGGTGCCACCGTAGACGACCCGATCAGGGTCGAGGCCCTGCATCGCGCCGAGCGGCCGGCGATCGTAGCGGAACTCCCCGTCGTAGTCGTCCTCGACAATCCATGCGTCGTGCTCGCGCGCCCACTCGATCAAGCGGGCGCGTCGCGTCGCGCTTAATAGGACCCCCAGCGGGAACTGGTGGGCGGGGGTGCACAGTACCGCCCGCTCGTCGCCGGGATCGTCGACGCAGATGCCGTCGTCGTCGACCGGCACCGGCACGATCTCGACATGCCCGGTACCGACGACCTTGACGTACGGCGGCAGTCCCGGGTCTTCGACGCCCACGCGCGCGATCCCGAGCGCGGCGAACGTCGCCGACAGCGTCGACAACGCTGACGCGAAGCCACAGAAGATCACGACGCACGCCGGATCGACGACGACCGACCGCGACCGCGCCAGATAGCCGGCGAGCGCGACGCGCAACTCGGTCAGCCCGCGCCGATCGCCGTACTTGAACAACGAGTCGGGGCTCGACTGCATCACTTTGCGCACGGTGGCGGCCCAAGCCCGGCGCGGGAACGAGCTCGGGTCGGGCTCACCGGGAAGCAGCTCGGTGAACACGCCGATGTCAGGTTCCGGAGCGTCAAGGGCGACGGGGGTGCCGACCGACGCGACGGTGGTGCCCGCGCCCGCGGTTGCGAACAGATACCCCTCGGCGACGAGTTGCTCGTACGCGGCGACGACGGTGGCGCGGGCGCATCCGAGCTCGGCCGCCACCGCATGTGACGACGGCAGCCGTGTGCCGGAGGCGAGGCGACCGTCGACGATCGCGCGCCGCAGGGTCGCCTCGATCGCTGACGACCGCGCTCGACCCGCACCGATGTCCACCAGCACATCCGACAAAGGCCTGCCTTTGCTGCGTCGGATTGGTCTAGAACTCCAGACCACTAGTTCGTACCGTACGCGCATGGAGAAGCGCGCGCCGTGCCGGGTTCGGGTGGGTGTCGCGGTCACGTTCGCCGCACCACAACTCTTGATCGGGTTGTGGGCGGTGACCGCGCCCGACAACTGGTTTCGCAACTTCCCGGGGTTCGATCCGCGACTCGTGGCGGCCGAACCGCCCTACAACCACCATCTCGCGAGCGATGCCGGTGCCGGCTTCCTGGCCACCGGCATCGTGCTCCTTGCCGCCGCCGATCTGGGGCAACCGCGCGTCGGCGTTAACCGCGCTTCTCGCGTATGCCGCGTTCACCGTGCCGCACGTGCTGTATCACGCGACGAACCCGGGCGACGCTCTGACGGGCTTGGAAGACTTGACCAACGTACTCGCGCTCGGCAGCGGCCTGATCCTCGCGGGTGTGTTCGTGTGGGGCGTGCGCCCGCGTGCCGTTGCGGCTGACGCGACCATCGCCGTCGATCCCTCGCGTGACTGGTCCGGCGCGTTCGGCACAGTGCCGACCACGTGTGATCGGACGGTTCCGTCTCGCAGCTCGCGGCTCGCGACGAGAGCTCCGCAACGTGTGAATGGGTCACGCGCGAGTTGGCGCCGGAGACGTGGCCTGACTCGTCGAACTGGTCTCGCGAGGCAATGGCGCCACTGAGGTCTACGGTGCAGCCGTGACCACCCTCGGCACCGTTCAATCGCGCTTCTTGCGCATTCATCAGACGATCTACGAGGCGACGCGGGGCACCGTCGGACATCGGCTGATCGGTGTCCCGACCCTGCTGCTCACCTCGACCGGTCGTCGCACCGGGAGTCGACGAACAGCCGCGCTGGTCTACGCCAAGGACGACGATGGCGCACTGATCGTCACGGCATCGAACGGCGGCGCTGACCGACCGCCAGGATGGCTCCACAACGTCAAAGCGGATGGGTCGGTCGAGGTCCAGGTTGGCCGCCGTCGGTTCGACGGCAGCGCTGAGGTGATCGGCCCCGAACATGCCGACTACGTGAGGCTTTGGACGCTGGTGAACCGCAACACCCGCGGTCGCTACGACCGGTACCAACAGCACACCGACCGCGCGATCGAGCTCGTCAAACTGCGTCCCCGCTGACACCGTGCCGGGCGCCGATATGGCTGCTGAGAAGTGCCGCTCTTCACGCCTGAGCAGGCCGACCACGGCGCCGGCCACGACGGCGGCCGGATCGTCTTCGAGGGCACACCCGCCGACCTCGTCGCTGTCCGCTCCACCCTCACCGGCGAGCACCTCGGGGCCTACATCGGCACCTGACCGAGAAGGCGACCACCACTGAGCACGTGCGAGCACGCTGACCTCCGGATCTCGGCCGACGACCTTCTCGATGCAGATCAGCGACCTGGCCGACTGGGTCCGGGGCCTCGACGAACCGTCGGTGGCCCCGCTGCTCACCGGGCTGCAACACCTCCTCGACTCGTTCGCAGAGATCGGGCTGGGCTACCTCTCGCTCGACCGGCCGTCG
>DASQTR010000238.1:0-2009 GCA_035641795.1 Ilumatobacter sp. | reverse complement strand
CGCGTCGTGGTCGACACCGCAGTGCTCACGCAGGTAGTTGTCTGCGCCGCCGTAGCGGGTGTCGAGCTCGTCCAGCGTGTCCTGCATGCTCTCACGCGAGGCGCCGAGGATCCCCGCCGCCGCTTCCGGACCGATCCCGCGGTCGGCCATGCGCCGCACTAGCTCGTCGCGCTGGGCCTGCCCGACGTGGGCGTCGCTGAGCTCGAAGTCGTCGAGCACTGTCTCGCGGTCGACACCCAGCCACGTCAGCAGTAAAGCCGCCACGAGGCCGGTGCGGTCCTTGCCCACCGCGCAATGGAACACGGCCGGCATCGCGTCGGGTGCCGCGAGCGTCGTGAACACGCTGCCGATCTCGGCTGCGGCATGGGCGAGCAGGCCGCTGTAGAGCTCGCGCATGAACTGCACGCCATGGTCGTGCTCGACGAGCAGTTCGGCGTGGGGAAGCGGGCTCTTCGCCTGCACCTTGCTCATCAGGCAGAGATGGACGTTGGGCATCGGGTCCGGCCACTGTTCCCGCTCGTCCTCGCGACGCAGGTCGAACACGGTGCGGATGTCGAGCGCCCGAAAGTCCTCGAGGTCGGAAGCCGTGAGCCGGTCGAGCCGGCCCGC
The DNA here is from genome assembly GCA_035641795.1 of Ilumatobacter sp. Classification (GTDB taxonomy): domain Bacteria; phylum Actinomycetota; class Acidimicrobiia; order Acidimicrobiales; family Ilumatobacteraceae; genus Ilumatobacter. Next base: position 1,400 of record DASQTR010000238.1, on the reverse strand, counting down.
CCGGTACAGCACGCCCCAGCGCACTTGACCACCTAGTTCCGAGGGGTAGCCGCCGATGTCACGGAAGTTCGTCGCCCCTTCGAACCGGATCAGACGGACGCCGGCTAGTTCGCTCACGGGCCCAGTCTCACGGTCGAACGCGCCACGGCAAACTTCGGCTCGATGAACAGTCGATGAATCACTGACGTGATCGGGGCTCAGGTACCGAGGTCGACAACGGAGCGCCCAGTCGTCTGGCCGTCGAGGATTGCTGTCAGGGCGGCGTCGAGATCGGCGAGCGCGATGTCGTGGCCGATGTGGTGGAGACCGACCGGCTTGAGGTCGGCTGCGATCCGGTCCCACACCGCTCGGCGGCGATCGATGGGGGTCATCACCGAGTCGATGCCGAGCAGGTTGACGCCCCGAAGGATGAACGGCAACACCGTGGCGGGCAGAGCACTGCCACCGGTGAGGCCGCTGGCGGCAACGGAACCGCTGTAGTGCACCCGCTTCAGCACGTTGGCGAGCGTCACGCCGCCGACGCAGTCGACGGCACCCGCCCAGACCGTCGACTCGAGCGGCCGCGACGATTCGACGCCCAGCTCGGCACGGTCGATCACCGAGCTCGCGCCCAGCGCGTGGAGGAACTCGGTCGATGCCGGCTTGCCGGTGCTGGCGACCACTTCGTAGCGGAGGCCGGCCAGCATCGCCACCGCCGTCGAACCGACGCCACCTGTTGCGCCGGTGACGAGCACCGGCCCCCGCTCGGGAGTGACGCCGTGCTCCTGGAGCGCGATCACCGACATCGCCGCGGTGAACCCGGCGGTGCCGATCGTCATCGCCTCTCGCGCCGTCAGACCGTGGGGCAGCGCGACCAGCCAGCCGGGTGGCACCCGCGCGAACCGAGCGAAGCCGCCGTGGCGCGACACGCCCAGGTCGTATCCGTGGGCGATCACCGCAGTTCCGGCGGGCATAGCTGGCGCGTCGTCGACGAGCACGCCGGCGAGGTCGACACCGGGCACCAGCGGGGAGATGCGGGCCACCTTGCCTGTGGGCGTCGACGCCAGCGCGTCCTTGTAGTTGACGCTCGACCACTGGACCTCGACCAGGGCGCCGTCGTCCGGGAGATCGTCGATCGACATCTCCACCACGCCGCGCGCGAACATGTCGCCGTCAGTGCGCGCCTGGAACGCGCGGAACAACTCAGCCATGCCGGGACCATAGCGACGCCGCGACCGCATCGTTGCGGCGCTACCTCGCTGGCGGTGAGAAGTCCTTGGGCACCACCACGTCGTCCGGGCAGAGGTCGCTGATCGAGGCCTTGCCGATGCCGCGCAGCGTCGAGTCGATGCCGGCCCGGAGGATGTCGAGCACGTTCTCGACACCGGCCTGCCCGTTGGCGGCCAGGCCCCAGAGGTAGG
>DASQTR010000237.1:0-2088 GCA_035641795.1 Ilumatobacter sp. | reverse complement strand
GAACAACCCGATTCGCTTCTATCAGGCGTCGTCGTCGGAGATGTTCGGGAAGGTGCGCGAGACGCCGCAGAACGAGCAGACGCCCTTCCATCCGCGTTCGCCGTACGGCGCTGCCAAGGTGTTCGGCCACTACACGACGGTCAACTACCGCGAGGCCTACGGGCTCCACGCCAACTCGGGGATCTGTTTCAACCACGAGAGCCCCCGCCGTGGGCTGGAGTTCGTCACCCGCAAGGTGACCAACTCGATGGCCCGCATCAAGCTGGGCCTGCAGGAGAAGATCACGCTCGGCAACCTCGACTCGTCGCGCGACTGGGGCTACGCCGGCGACTACGTCGAAGCGATGTGGCGCATGCTGCAGCAGCCGGAGCCGGGTGACTACGTGCTCGCCATGGGCGAGACGCATACCAACCGCGAGCTGCTCGAGGTCGCTGCCCGGGTTGCGGGCTTCGACGACTGGCGCCCACTGGTGCAACAGGACGAGCGCTTCATGCGTCTGGCCGAGGTCGACATCCTCACCGGCGACGCGAGCAGAGCGCGCCGGCAGCTCGACTGGCAGCCCCGCGTCACCTTCGAGGAGCTCGTGCAGATGATGTACGAGAACGACCTCAAAGAGGAGCAGGCTCGCGCCGCCGTGGCGCAGCGATAAAAGTCAGCCGAGCGCGTCGCCTGCCTTGCGTGCGGCGATGAGCACCGGATCCCACACCGGTGCGAACGGCGGCGCATACGAGATGTCGAGACTGGCGACCTCGTCGACCGGCATACGGTTCCAGATCGCGGTCGCGAGCACATCGATGCGCTTGGCCGCGCCCTCCTCGCCGACGATCTGGGCGCCGACGATCGTGCCCGTCGGGCGCTCGGCCACCACCTTGACCTTGATCGGTGCCGCGCCGGGGACGTAGCTCGCGCGCGTCGTCGAGTCGATGGTCGCCGCGACCACGTCGCGGCCGAGCTCGTCCGCCATTCGCTCGGTCATGCCGGTGCGGGCGACTTCGTACGCACAGATCTTCGAGACGGCGGTGCCGACCACACCGGGAAACCGCGCGTCGCCGCCGGTGCTGTTGATGCCGACGACTCGTCCTTGCTTGTTGGCATGGGTTCCGAGCGGAACCACGACGTGCCGATCCGTGACCCGGTCGACCGATTCCACGCAGTCCCCGGCGGCCCAGGCGCCGCCGACGCTCGTTTCCATGCGCGAGTCGGTGACGATGCCGCCCGTCTCGCCGATCGCGATGCCGCCCTCCCGCGCGATCCCGCTGTTCGGGCGCACGCCTGTCCCGAGGATCACGATGTCGGCGGGCAGCGTCCGTTCGGTCGTCTGCACTGCACGCACGGTGCCGCCGTCGCCATCGAAGCCCTCGACGGACTCGCTCATGTACATCGTCACACCGACGGCACGTAACGCGTCGGTGACGAGCGCGGCCATGTCGTCGTCGAGGGTCGCGGCCATGGGCTGCTCGGTGCGATCGACGAGCGTGACTTCGAGGCCGCAACGCACGAGGGCTTCGGCCATCTCGAGCCCCACGTACCCTCCCCCGACGACGACCGCGCGGCGGGGCTTGTGCTCTTCGATGGCACGCCGGACCGCGACGCCGTCGGCGAGCGTCTGCACCCCGAAGATTCCGTCCGCGTCGACGCCGGGCACTTCGGGCCGAAAGGGCACCGCTCCCGTCGCCACGACGAGCTGGTCGAACGGCTCGTCGCGCTCGCCATCACCGTCGCGCACGCGCACACGGCGCTGGTTCACGTCGATCGCGACGACCTCGTGGCCGGTGCGTACGTCGATGCCGTTGCGCCGATGCTCCTCGGGTGTTCGCGCGACGAGCTTGTCGACGTCGGTGACGAGATCGCCGACGAAGTACGGGATGCCGCACGCCGAGTACGAGGTGTACGGGCCGCGCTCGAACGCGACGATCTCGAGGTCCTCGGGGTCGCGGCGACGCCGTGCACGCGACGCCGCGGTCATGCCGGCGGCGTCGCCCCCGATGACGACGAGGCGCTCGGTCACACCACGACGCGGATCACGCCGGCGCCTGTGCCCGCAGGCCGCCGAGCGACTCGATCACGGCTTCGGCCTCGGTCACGAAC
>DASQTR010000236.1:0-14265 GCA_035641795.1 Ilumatobacter sp. | reverse complement strand
CCGCGACCGACGGGATCCGCGTCGTCGGTGATCCGCGGTTCCATGTCTTCGCGTTGACGTCGGATCCGAACTCGGCCAACCCGGTCGACGTGTTCGCGCTCGGCGACGCGCTCGCCCGTCGAGGCTGGTATCACGACCGGCAGGGGCCGCCGGATTCGTTGCACTCCACGGTCAGCGCCGGCAACGCAAAGGCAGTCGAGGACTGGTTGACGGACCTCGCCGAAGCGGCGGCAGAGGTGAGCGACACTGTGGCCGGGGATCGCACGACCAGCTACTCGACCATCGACTGACCCGTGCTCGAACTTCGAAACATGCCGAGGAGGTTCGGATGAACGAGACGCCAGACGACTTGCAGCGCCTACAGCAGTTGCTCGACGAGAGCTACGCAGCGGGCGGCGCCCACCTGCGTGAGGTGATCACACCAGAACGCCGGCTCGATGCCGGCGCGCTCGTGGCGCGACTCGACGGGATGAAGTTGCTCGTGCTCGCCACCGTGACCGCCGACGGGCGGCCGATCTGCGGTCCCGTCGACGGCATCTTCTATCGCGGCAGCTTCCACTTCGGATCGTCACCGGACTCGATCCGCTTCCGACACATCCGGCAACGGCCCGCGGTGAGCGCCACTCACCTCGACGGCGAGGAGTTCTCCGTGACGGTGCACGGCACCGCCACGGAGATCGATCTCAAAGCGCCGGAGCACGCCGGCTTCCGGCGCGCCGTGCTCGACGTGTACGTGCCGCGCTACGGCGCGGGTTGGGAAGAGTTCATCGACTCCGGCCCGGTCTACGCGCGCATCGAGGCCAGTCGCATGCTGACGTTCTTCATGCCCGCCGAAGCAGGCGTCAGTTGACCTGGCGCTCGCGGCCTTCCCAAAAGGCCGCGCGGAGCTTGAACTTCTGCAGCTTGCCGGTGGCGGTGCGGGCGAGCTCGGTGCGGAACTCGACCTTCTTGGGGCACTTGTAGCCGGCGAGCTTCTGCTTGGTCCAGGAGATGACCTCGTCCTCGCTCAGGGAAGACCCGGGCGACTTGACCACCAGCGCGGTGACGAGCTCACCCCACTTCTCGTCGGGAATCCCGATCACCGCTACCTCGGTCACATCTGGGTGCTGGAAGATTGCATCCTCGACCTCGATCGAGCTCACGTTCTCGCCGCCGGAAATGATGACGTCCTTCTTGCGATCCGAGATCGTCACGTAGTTGGTGTCGTCGATCGAGCCGCCGTCGCCGGTGAAGAAGAAGTCGTCATGGATCGCGTCGGCGGTCGCCTCCGGCTGGTCCCAGTAGCCCTCCATCACCATGTTGCCGCGGGCGAGCACCTCACCAGAGTCGCTGACCGCCATCGTGCAGCCGATCACGGGGCCGCCGGCGCGGTTGAGCATCACCGCCCGATCGGCGGAGCTGAGCGAGTCCCATTCGGCGCGCGTGCGGTTCATCGTCAGCACCGGCGTCGTCTCGGTGAGGCCGTAGATCTGGACGAACTCCCAGCCGAGCTCGGTCTCGCAACGCTCGATCGTGCGCGTGGGGGGCGGCGCTCCGGCGACCACGATCCGCGTCTGTCCACTGCCCGGTATCGGGCCGCCCCACGAAGCAGCGGCGTCGAGGATCATGTTGAGCACCGCCGGTGCCCCGCACATCAACGTGACGCCGTGCTGGTCGACCCGGCGCAGGATTTCGGCGCCGTCGACCTTGCGCAGGATCACATGCTCGGCGCCCATGCCCGTGACCGCGTACAGCATCCCCCACCCGTTGCAGTGGAACTGCGGCAGCGTGTGCAGATAAACGTCGCGGTCGCTGACGCCCATGTGCCAGCCGAACACAGCAGCGTTGAGCCAGATGTTGCGGTGCGTCAGCTGTACACCTTTGGGACGCGCCGTCGTGCCCGACGTGTAGTTGACCGTCGCTGTGGCGTCTTCGTCGGCCTTCCATGGCTGCGGCTCGAGGTCGGAGCGCATCAGCTTGGCGTCGCTGTCGGCGCCGATCGTCCACTTCATCTCGCATTCGACGTCGGCCAGTGCCGACTCGACTTCGGGATCGACGAGCAACAGCCTGGCGCCGGAGTGCCCGATGATGTACTTCACCTCCTCGGCGACAAGGCGGAAATTGATCGGGACCAGGATCCGACCCGAACCCGACACCCCGAACAAGGCCGTCAACAGCCGCGCCGAGTTGTGCGACACGATCGCCACTCGCTCGCCGACGCCGATCCCCAACTCGTCGAGACCTGCCGCCATCGCTGTGGCACGCCGAGCCATCTCGCGATACGTGATCGTGCCCCAGGATTCCGCCGGCTGATCCGGCTCGTCGACGATCGCGATCCGATCGGGATAGAGCAGTTCCGCCCGCCGAAGGAAGTCGTTCACCGTCAAGGCAACCTTCATGGGGGCCGACGCTAATCGCCGCATGGAGCGCGCCGGACGGCGGGGTGAGTATCAGTCCGCTCAGGTGCGCTGGGCAGCGCTGGCGGTGAGCGGCCAGGGTCGGTTGCGTTCGACCATCAACGCCAGGTCGAGCAAGTGTTGCTCGCTGAAGTGACGGCCGACGACTTGGAGACCGACCGGGAGACCGTCGAGAAACCCGGCCGGGATCGAGATCGCCGGATTGCCATGCAAGTTGGCGGGGAACGTCAGGCGGCCGTTGACCTTGGCACCCGCCTGGATTCCGCCGAAGGTGTCGGGGAGCGGGCCCTCGGCCGCGAAGGCGACGTCCGGATTACTGGCGGCGATGACGAAGTCGACACCGCCGGCGGCGACATCGAAGATCCTCGCCATCGCCTCGTTGAGCTCCATCCGCCGTCGCTCGAGCTTGATCCGCGCTTCAGGCCCGTAGTGCTGCGGACCTTGCTCCATGCCGTACCGGATCTCCGGTGTCAACTCGTCGGCGCACTCCGGCCAGAACGGGCCGACGCGCTCGATCAGCCCGATCGAGTTGGCAATCGACCAGGCGGCGCCCATCCGCGGCAGCGTCGTGTCGACGCCGTCGATGCGCACGAGCCCGCAGTCGGTGATCAGCTCGCACGCGGCCGCCTCGAGCAACTCCCACATCGCCGGCGAGACGACCGCCGCGCCCCAGTCGGGAACCACCGCGACGCGTGCGCCGCGCAGCCCGTCGAGATGGCTGCCCAGTCCGGCCTCCCAACCGTCGACCCGCGGCAGGCTGAGGGGCTCACGCGGATCACGCCCGTTGCACACGTCGAACCAGCGCGCGGTGTCACGCACCGACCGCGACAGGCATCCGACGGTGACCGTCATCGCGCCCAGCTCGGCGTTCGGCGTCAGCGGGATCCGGCCGTACGTCGCCTTCAGGCCGAGGAGCCCGGTGAAGCCGGCCGGAATCCGGATCGAGCCGCCGCCGTCGCCGCCGGTGGCGAGCGTGACGAGCCCGCCGGCGACGGCCGCCGCCGAGCCACCCGACGATCCACCCGGCGTACGTCCCCGCTGCCATGGGTTGTGGGTCACGCCGTTGAGAACGGTGCGCGTGCAGTTCACGCCCCCGAACTCCGACGCCGTCGTCTGACCGACGAGCACTGCTCCTCCGAGAACGCGCATACGCGAGACGTGTGTGCTCGTATCTCTGGCAACCGTGTCGCGGTACAGCACCGAGGCGTGCGTATCGGGCCATCCCGAGACCTGATCGAGCTCCTTGACACCGATCGGTACGCCACCGAACGGGAGCGACACGTCGGCGTTCGCGGCGGCGGCGATGGCCTGCTCGCGATCAACGTGCGAAAACGCGTTCAGATCGCTGGCGTCGATCGCAGCGAGTGTGGCGTCGAGCTCTTCGCCGGGGCTGCGCTCGCCCTGCCGAAACGCGTCGACGAGTGAGCACGCGTCGCCCTGCCACGGCACGTCAGTCATGGCGCGGCAAGCTAGCCCCGAGGGCGGCGGCCCGTAACATGCGGGCCTCATGGACTCGCGGGCATTCCTCGGGCTGGAGCAGACCCACAACCGCTTCCGCTGGACGCTTCCCGTCGAGCGTCACCTCTGTACGAGCGGTGCCTTCCTGTTCGGCGGATGTGGCTTGGCCGCGGCGATCGCCGCGCTCGAAGGGACGAGCGGACGGAGGTTGGTGTGGGCGACCGGCCAGTACCTGTCGTACGCCAAGACCGGCGAGGTGCTCGACATCGACGTCACGATCGCCGTCGACGGTCACCAGACGACTCAAGCCCGCGCAGTGGGCACGGTGGGCAACCGCGAGATCATCACCGTCAACGCCGCGCTCGGCGAGCGACCCGACATGCCGAGCGGTCAGTTCGAGGTGATGCCCGGCGTCGACCCACCCGCGAATCATCGTCAGCACATGCATAGGCGGGCGGGCGACGGTTGGATCAACGACCAGCTCGAGCAGCGACTCGTGAAGGGACGCGAAGGTCGCGAGCGCGACGGTTCGCTCGGCGACGGGCAGTCCCTGATGTGGGCCCGCATCCCCGACGTGATCGAGGCCATCGACGCCACGGCGCTGGCGATCCTCGGGGACTTCGTGCCGATGGGCGTCGGCATGTCGCTGGGCATCGAGGGTGGCGGCACGAGCCTCGACAACACGTTGCGGGTGGTGCGCCTCGTACCGACCGAATGGGTGCTGCTCGACATACGCATCCACGGCGCCGATCGAGGATTCGGACACGGACTCGCGCACATGTTCGCCGAGGACGGAACGCTCTTGGCGACGGCCAGCCAGAGCTGCGTCGTGCGCTACTGGAAGTAACGCCTTCTAAGGTCGCGTGTATGGCGCTGCCGAGACGACCTGGTATGACCGTGCCGCTGCCCGGGCACCTGCACACGCACCGCGAGCAGCTGCACGAGCTCGCCGATCTCGGATACACCGACATCTGGTCGGCCGAGGCGGACGGTGGTGACGGGTTGACGCCGCTGGCGCTGGCGGCCGCGTGGGAGCCGCGGCTGCGGTTGGGTACGGCGATCCTGCCTGCCTACACCCGGTCGCCGGCACTGATGGCACAGTCGGCGGCGGCGATGGCCGACGCCGCACCGGGGCGGTTCGCGCTGGGCATCGGCACGTCGTCGAACGTGATCGTCGAGCGCTGGAACGGTGTCCCCTTCGTGGAGCCATACAAGAAGGTGCGCGACATGGTGCGGTTCCTGCGGGACGCGTTCGCAGGTGAGAAGGTCAGCAAGCGGTACGACACGTTCGAGATCCAGGGCTTCCGACTGGGCGTGCGCGTCGAGCAGCCGCCGCCGATCCTCGTGGCGGCCCTGCGGGAGGGCATGTTGCGGCTCGCCGCCCGCGAGGCTGACGGCGCGATCATCAACTGGCTAGGGCCGGACGACGTGCCGAGGGTGACGTCGGTTATCGCCGACGCTGCCGGTGGCGAGCAGCGAGAGGTGGTGGCGCGCATCTTCGTGTGCCCGAGCACGAACACCGAGGTGGTGCGAGCAGGGGCGCGGTACGCGATCGCGGCGTACATGAACGTTCCCGTCTACGCCGCGTTCCAGGAATGGATCGGTCGCGGCGAGCTGCTCACCGACATGTGGGGGGCGTGGAAGGCCGGCGATCGCAAGGCGGCGCTTTCCGCGATCCCGGACGAGGTGGTGGACGACCTCGTTGTACACGGCTCTCCGGCCGATTGTCGGGCGCGGATCGCGCGCTACTTCGACAACGGCGTGACGACGAGCAGCCTGGCGATCCTGCCGCTCGACCCGGAACTGAGCCACGCCGACGCCGTGCGTGCGCTGGCGCCGAACGCACCCGCGTGATACCGATGCGGCTCACGCCGCGGTCCGACGGCTGGTCTGGGTCGTCGTGGCGCTGCGGGCCGCTTGGCGGGCCGCCAGATGGAGCCGGATCTCTGCGATGTGGCGTATGCCGCGCCGCCGCGTCGCCTCGTCGAGGCGGAACTGGAGCGGCACCTCTGGTGTCGGCAGGAGTGTCAGTTGCTGGGTGGTTGACCGTTCTGTCATGCCTCGATCTTGAACGGGGGGTGTCACAGCCGACTTCGGGCGGGCTGGACGGACCGCGGTGCGGCTCAGTCCAGCCGTACGGAGGCGAGATGTCCGAGGCCGACGATCCGGATGCGGACGCCGCGCTCCTCGAGGACATCCAGCATCGCGCCGAGGCGGGCGATGACGGCGGCGTTGGCGAACTCGACGTCGTTGAGGTCGAGGTGCAGCTTTGCGTGACCCGGGACCTCGCCGAGGGCCTCTGCGAGCGCGGTGATCGAGAACGCCGAGAGGCTGCCGCGCACGCTGAGCAGGCGCATCGACTGGTCCGGGTCGTCGATGACGCCGAGGACCAGTCGTTCGACGACCGGCGGCGACGGCTCCGCTCCATACGTGATGCGACCCTCGAAGCGGGCGGGGCGGATCATCGCCTTCACACGTCGCCAGCCGGCACTGATGGCGTTGGTCGGTGAATCGGGCGGAGGGACGGCTGAAGGCATGACAATTTCCTGTACGGACCGTCAAGCTACGTCGGCCGAATTGAGATACGACCCGTACGCCGAGGCGTTATTCGCGACACCCCTGGTCGCGTCAGTACGTTGTGGCAACTGCCACAGCGATGCTCCCCAGGCCCACGAGGACCGGGGTGATGTAGGTCCACTTCTCGGCGACCCGGCGCTGCGCCGGAGCCATCATCACCCACCCGCACAACATCCCCGCGACGGCGCCGCCGAGGTGGCCTCCGAAGGAGACACCGCCCCGGAACGACAACAACACGTTGACGATCAGCACACCGCCCAGCGACGTGGTCAGCGGATTGATGCCGCGCCGTAGATAGCCCACGATGATCAGCCCGAACAAGCCGAACACGGCGCCGGAGGCACCACCGTGCAGCCCGTTCGGCTGCAACAGCAACGCGCCGGCGCTCCCGCCCAGCAGGCACGCGAAGTACGCCATGCCGAAGCGCAACCGACCCAGCATCGGCTCGAGCGTCTGCCCGAGCGCATACAAGGCGTACATGTTGAACGCCAGGTGGAGGATCCCGTAGTGCAGGAAGCCCGACGACACCAGCCGGTACCACTGGCCCGGCAGGCCATCGGGGATGTCCAGCGGGAAATCGCTGCGCAGCAGATCGCGCATGAGCCCGAGCTTGAGGTAGCCGGTCGCGTTCGTGTCGCCCATGATTGAGTCGGGCGTGTCGACCAGGACGTAGATGAAGGCCAGCAGATTCGTCAGGATCAGGGCGTACGTGACGAGCGTCGCCTGGCGTGCGTTCCAGTAACGGGCACGCGTCTTGACGTCGGGCCGAGCCGTGCGGGCGCAGTCGACGCAGTGGCTGCCGACCGAGGCCTGTACCAGACACTCGGCGCATGCCGGCTTGCCGCAGCGTGTGCACCGCCGGCCCGCCTCCCGGTTGGGATGGCGGTAGCAGGTCAGTGTCCCCGCCGGGGAACTCGACGTTGCCCGCGGTGGGGGAGGCGGCGGCAGATTCATCGCCCCCTGACGATACGGCGCGATTGAGACCGCTCAGCGACCTAGCCGGCTTCCCTCACACGTTCGTCTCACAGGTCCATGTGGACGACGAGCGCGTCAGCCGGACATGGCTTGCCCACGAGATGCCCCTGGACGAGATCGCATCCCGCGGCGCGCAGCCGGCGCAACTGCTCGAGGCCGGTCACCCGTTCCGCCACGACCTCCATGTTGAGGGCGTGCGCCAGCAGGACCAGAGCCCGAACGACGCGGGTGTCGGCGTCGGAGGCACCGGATGGCAGCGCCAAGCCACCGTCGAGCTTGAGCACGTCGGCGCCGACGTCGGTCAGCAGCGAAAGCGCGTTCGAACCGGTTCCGAAGTTGTCCAGCGCGACCCTGACGCCGACGCGTCGTAGCGCCCGCACCGAACGCACGACCTCTCCGCTGTCTCCGAGCAGTGTCGCCTCGCGCGCCTCGAGCACGATCTGGCGCGGCCGCAACCGGTAGTCGCGCAGCAGGTCGACCACGCGGTTGACGAACGCGGAGCTCGAGAGCTGCAGTCGGGAAACGTTGACGTGGACGGCGAAGCGCTGCCCGACCACGCCGTCGTCGATCCACTTGCGGGTTGCCGCGCACGCCTGCTGCAGCACCCAGTCGCCGATCGGCACGATCACCCCGGTCTCCTCGGCCACGGGAATGAAATCGCCCGCCTCCACACGCCCGCGTGTTGGGTGGTTCCACCGCACCAGCGCTTCGGCCGCCTCTGCCCGCTCGGACACGGCGGAGAAGATCGGCTGGTACTCGACGGTCAACTCGCCCTCGCGGAGTGCTCGCGACAGCGCTGCGGCGAGCTCGGTCCGGACGCGGGCGTTGGACCGCAGCTGGTTCGTGAACATCGCCGTTCCCGCGCGGCCGGCGACCTTTGCGGCGTGAACTGCGGTGTCGGCGAACGAGATCATCTGGATCGCGCCGTCGTCCGGTGGTGCCGACCGGAGTTCGGCGTCGGAGATGCTCACGCCGACGCTGACCGAAACGTCGAGCTCGAGTTGACGGATCGTGAGCCGGCCCGTGAGCGCGCGGCGCACGCGGTCGGCGAGGTCCATCGCCACCGCACCGTCGGTCACGTCGTGGCACAGCACCATGAACTCGTCACCACCGAGGCGGGCGACGATGTCGTCGGGGCGCACGGCCGTGGCCAGCCGCTTGGCCGTGGAAGCCAGCAGTCGGTCGCCGATCTCGTGCCCGAGCGCGTCGTTGACGTCACGCAGCCGGTCGACGTCGATCATCAGCACGGCGATCTCACCGCCCATCTGAGACGCGTGGCGTAGCGCGTTGCCGATGCGCTCGACCGCCGCCGCACGGTTGAGCAGGCCGGTGGTCGGATCGTGCTCGAGCAGATGCGTCAGCTCGGCTGAGCGCATGCGCTCGTCGGAGACGTCGCGGCAGACGATCCCGATGAACCCGCCTGCGGTCGAGAGCGCGTCGTGGCGGACCAGGACCGTGCAGGCTTGGACGCACGTCGGGCCACCGGTTCGCGACAGATCGATCTCGCCCCGCCAGACCCCGCCTTCCGGGTCGAGCAGCAACTGCTGCGGAACCTGGTCGAGCACGTCGCGCAGGGTTGAGCGGTCTTCGTGCCTGCCGGCTGGATCGGGCGGTGAGCCGAACAACTTGCTACCTGCGGCGTTGGCGTCGATCGGCGTGCCGTCGATGCCGATGATCACGGTCGCAGCCTCGTCCGCGGCCAGCAACTCGCGGAGCTGCGAGAGCACGTCGTGGGCGGCCGAGGAGCCGCCGGCGTCCGCTGCTGCACGCGGCATCGCCGCATGCTCGGGCGTCATCGCAGCTTCCTGGTCGTCACGGGTCGGTTCGATCTTCGTCTTGGGGGTGGCACTCAGCCGGAGCGGGCATACGTGCCCGAAATGGAGGTCTCGAGGATGGATGTCTGATTGAGCAGGTCAACGATCTCTGTCGCTGTTGCGTCATCGGCAGCTTCGACCTGCTGGTTGAGCGCGTGCACCGTGAACAGGTACGTGTGGGTCTCGCCGCCGGGCGGGCAGGGGCCGCCGTAGCCCACATCTCCGAAGTCGTTCGGCCACTCGATCGCGGCTGGCGGGACCTCGCCCTCGGCCAGCGCCGTGCGCGTGGGGCTGAGACCGAACATCACCCAGTGCACGAAGTCGGCATCGAGGTCGACCATCGACACCGCCAACTCGACGACATCGCTCGGCACGGTCGTCCAGCTGATCGCTGGCGCCACGTCGGGACCATCGCACGTGTGGCGGGCCGGGATTGCAGCCCCATTCGGCCAAGCTGTGAGGAGTTGGAAGGAGGGCGGGAGTGTGGTCGTCGAGGGACCGGTGACGAACCCCTCCTCGCCGGGCGGCATCGTCGCCGGCGCCGCCGTGGTGCTCGGCGGAGGGGGCAGGACCGGCGAACGCATCGCCCGCCCGTCGTCGTTGCACGCCGTGACGAGGACCGCCAACGCTGCCAAGGCGATGAGACCGCGTTGAACCGCCGGGCGCCCAAGCTGCATGGCGCTGAGCCTAACGATCGATAAACGTTCGGGCTTCGGATCGCGGCAGCGCTGCTGGCCCGCGCTCGGATGACGATGGATATCGTGACGGCATGGTCGATGCCCGGACGATCCTGACCGTCCACGCGCACCCCGACGACGAGGCCTCGAAGGGCGCGCCGACGTTGGCCAAGTACCACGCCCAGGGCGTACGGCTCGTACTGGTGTGCTGCACGGGCGGTGAGGAAGGGGAACTGCAGAACCCCACACTGCGCGAGCCCGGTCAACCGTTTCACGGCCTCAGCCCCGAGGACGAGAAGGCGCTCGTCGCCAGCATGCGACCGGCCGAGCTCGAGGCGTCGGCGGCGGCGATCGGGTTCGACGAGGTGGTGATGCTCGGTTACCGCGACTCGGGCATGCCCGAATCGGAGGCCAACGCCAACCCCGACTGCTTCTGGCAGGCCGACGTTGACAAGGCGACGGGCCGGCTCGTGGAGGTGATCCGGCGAACCCGGCCCCAGGTGATCATCACCTACAACGACGACCAGCAGGGTTACCCGCACCCCGACCATCTCCGCGTGCACGAGATCTCGGTGCTGGCGTTCGACCGCGCCGGCGACCCGGCGTGGTACCCGGAAGCGGGCGCACCGTTCCAGCCGTCGAAGCTGTACTACACGACCTGGAGCCATCGCCGCCTCGTGGCGATCCACGAAGGTCTCATCGCGCACCACGGTGAGTCGCCGTACGACGCCCGCTGGTTCGAGCGGCCCGATCACGACCACCGCATCACGACCCGGATCGAGGTCGGGCGCTTCCTCTGGGCGCGGACGAAGGCACTGCTCGCGCACGCCACACAGGTGGATCCGACGGAGGCCTTCTGGTTCGGGCTCAGCGACGACCAGCTGGCCGACATCTATCCCTACGAGGACTGGATCCTGGCGCGATCCACCGTGGGGCCGATCCCCGAGCGCGACACCGAGTTCGACCTGTTCGACGGCGTGCCGGCCGGCGACGACAACGGGAACGGTATGCGATGAACGTCCAGTACCGCGTCGTGGTCGCCAAGAAGGACGAGCGCATCGCCGGTCCCGACGACGCCGACATCGTGATCACGGCACCGATCGAGATCGCACGCTTGCCGGGTTTCGACGCCACCGTCGAGTACATGCGCGGCAAGGTGAAGGCCGCCGGTCACGCCGGCCGGGTGCTCGACCTGCTGAAGTCCGGCGCAGCGACGACGGCGCTGGCCGCCCTCGCGGCCGAGGCCTGACCGCGGCGCTAGCCCTCGCGCATCGCGGTTCGCAGCTCGCGGTAGCCGATGAGCACGGCGCCTGCGCTCTCGAGCGCTTCGCCCAGCGCGGTGTCGGTAGTGACCAGCGTGAGGTCGTCGATCCAGCTCTCGGCGGCCTCGGTCAGGGCCCGCACCTCCGGGGTGTCGATCGCCGGCTGCACGTGCAGCTCGGTGACACCGGGCTGTAGGTCGAGCAATGCCCGCATCACCCGTTCGCGGGACCCGGCGCGCCAGTCGTGGTCGAAGTGGTCGGGGTAGACCACGCCCTCGTCAGCGGCCAGCCGCCGGAACGGGAAGCCGGCGTCCTCCTCGGAGACCGTCGACGGTAGGCGGATAGGCAGCGCATGCTCGGTGGCGAGCTCGAGATAGATCCCGAAGAACTCCGGTCGCAACGTGATCGCCGTCAGGTGCGGTGCGAGGTGGGTGATGTCGATGCCCCACGCGATCGCCCGCTCGATCTGGGCCTTCAGCTCGCGGTACACCTCGTCGGGGTCGGCGTGCTCCCAAAGGTCGTCGAGATCGCGCGGGAACCCGCCTTCGCCCGAGAGCAGCGATGGCGCGTGCGTGATCGGACCCCAGCGGTACGCGGCGTGCTCGGCGTTGAGGGTGAGGTGGACACCGATGTCGTCGGATGGTCGATACTCGTGCGCGGCATGGCGCGCCCATGGGGCGGGAACCATGATCGAGGCACACGTGGCGAGGCCGGCGCGGATCGCCCGGTAGACGCCGATGTTGGCCGCGTGGCAAGAGCCGAGGTCGTCGCACGAGAGGATCACCAAGCGGGCGTCGGCCGGATGACCGAGTCGTTCGGCGAGCGAGCTCACGGCCGAGACGCTACCGGTGCCGCGCTGTGTGTCAGAGACGATCGCTGTGCGCCGCGGTCACAGACGCTGCACGGCGTGGATCAGACGGTCGACATCGGCCGCGGACACGTATACGGCGATGCCGGCGCGGACGGCGCCGTCGACGCCGAAGCTCGACATCGCCTCCAGCGCGTAGTAGTTGCCGTCCCAGACGGCGATCCGTTCTGCCGCCAACGCCCTCGCCGCGTCGGCCGCCGTGCGGCCGGCGACGTTGAAGGCCACGGTCGGCGCGCGCCGTTCGAGGTCGCGCGGTCCGTACACCGTGACGCGGTCGTCGGCGAGCAGCGCCTCGAGCAACGGCGCGAAAAGCTCGCGCTCGTGCTCGGCGATCGCGGCCATGCCGGCCTGCATCAGGAACTCGCCGGCGGCCCCCAGCGCGGCGATCGCCTCGAACGACGGTGTGCCGAGCATGAACTTGCCCGGTCCGACGTCGGGGGCCGGACGCACCTTGTACGCGCGCAAGCGGCCGAGCAGGGCCGGTTCGATCCAGGTGATCCCGGCGTGCGGGCCGTACCACTTGTACGAGCTCGTCGAGTAGACGTCGCAGCCGATGGCGGCGATGTCGACCGGTGCGTGCGGCGTCAGGTGCACCCCGTCGATGACCACCTTGGCGTCGGCGGCGTGAGCGACGGCGGTGATTGCCGTGATGTCGGGCATCGTGCCGATCGCGTTCGATGCGCCCGTGACCGCCACCCAACGCGTGCGCTCCGTCAGCGCGGCGGCGACCGCTTCCACCGGCAGACGCCCGGACTCGACATCGAACTCGACCAAGCGCACACGTGCGCCGGTGTCCTCGGCGACCTGCAGCCACGGCGACACGTTCGAGTCGTGGTCGAGGCGGGTGCAGATGATCTCGTCACCGGGCCCCAGATCGCGTCCGATCGCGCGCGAGAGCGAGAACACGTTGGCGGTGGTGGAGGGACCGAACACGAACCCGCCCGGATCAGCGCCGAGCAGGCGTCCGAGCGTGAGCTGCACCTCGGCGACCAGCGCATCGCACGCCTCGGCGGCGGCGAACTGGCCGTGGCTGTTGGCGTTGTTGCCGCTGCGCTGCCACGCCGCCGCGGCCTCGATCGCCGAGTCGACGACCTGCGTACCGGCTGGACCGTCGAAGCGTGCCCACCCCTGGTAGTCGCCTTCGGTCACGGCAGGGAAACGCGATCGCAGGTCGAGCACGCCGCCACTGTGGCATATCGCTAGGAACGGTCACACGCTCTCCACAGACCGACGTCGTCATGTTCGGCGGAGCGGGCGGCTTCCACGAAGAGTGCGGCGAAGGTGGTGTTCGGTGCGATCGACAGCGGCTGGGCGAAGCCGTGGCGGACGATCTCGTAGTTGACGAATGTGCCGTCTGACGCCCGGTAGACGTACGCCAGCAGACGCCCATAGTCGTCGCGGGCGACGGCGTCACGCTCGAGCCGAACCCCGCTGCCGACGGCGAGCAGCTCGCCCGTGTATCGCAGCGCGTCCTCGCCGAAGCACTCGGCCGCGTTCGCCTGGCGATCGCCGAACGCCGCGTGGGCGACCTCCGGCGTGTCGATGCCGATCAGGCGCACACGCTCGTCCCGGTCGCCGACATCGACGTCGATCGTGTCGCCGTCGACGATCGCCGTCACCACTGCGTTCGCTCCCGCCGGCATCTCGTCGGACCGTGGTGATCCGGGCGCGCAGGCGACGGCGCATGACAACCCGATCGCGATCGCCGTCCGCCGCAGCACGCGCCACGTTCTACCGACATGAAGCCGATCTTCCTGCATAGGCTCGAAGGCCATGTCCCAGTTCGTCGACGAGTGCCAGCTCAACGTGCGCGGCGGCGACGGCGGGGCGGGGTGCATCTCGTTCCGGCGCGAGGGCCCGGTGGTGAACGGCGGGCCCAATGGCGGCGACGGCGGCAAGGGCGGCGACGTGTGGCTGGTGGCGGATCACAACGTGTCGTCGCTGCTGGCGTTTCGCGACCATCCGCACCGGCGTGCCGACAGTGGCGCCCACGGCAAGGGCAAGGACCTGCACGGCCGGCGCGGTGAGTCGCTCGTTGTCAAGGGCCCGGAGGGCACCGTCGTGAAGGACCTCTACACCGGCGAGCTGCTCACCGTCGGCAGCGGCGTCCGGCTCGAGCGTGACGCCGTCGCCCGCGACGACTACGGGCGTCTGCTCGCATACGTCTACCGTGCATCGGACGGCGCCTTCGTGAACTACGAGATCGTCCGCCAGGGCTTCGCCCAGCCGCTGACCATC
>DASQTR010000235.1:0-3238 GCA_035641795.1 Ilumatobacter sp. | reverse complement strand
CCCCACCGCCGGCGGCGATGCCGTACAGGAACCCGGCGGCCACGAAGAAGTTGTCGAGCTCGGGCGCCCTGCCCATCACGAAGTCGGCATCGGCGGAGTACGGGATGGGGCCGTTGACGAGCGCGCGGATACCGGCCTGCTCGAGCACCGGCGTGCGCTTGGTGGCGAGCTCGGCGAGCTGCGCGAAGCGGTCGTAATCGGCGTCGAACAGCCGCCGCCGGAACGGTGCCGGAATGTCGGCGTCGACACCGAACGCGACCGTGTCTGGCTCGTAGCCGCCCACCAGCAGCCCCGGCCCGTCGGGCTTGTAGTAGACGAGGTGGTCGGGGTCGCGCATCGTCGGCATGCGTCCCAGCTCGACCGGGGTGTAGCCGTCGACCGGCCCGCTCAACAGGTACTGGTGCTCGACCGCCAGCGTCGGCACACGCACACCCGCCATGCGCCCGACCTGTAGGCCCCACATCCCGGCGGCGTTCACGAGCAGCTCGCACTCGACGGTGTCGCCGGCCGCAGTGTGGACCGCCGTGCAGCGCCGGCCGTCGACAGCCACCGCGGTGACCTCGGTGTGCTCACGGACCTGGGCGCCCCGCATGCGCGCCCCGCGGGCGATCGCCTGCGTGACCGACGCGGGGTCGATGTAGCCGTCGGTCGGCAGGAAGGCAGCCGCCTCGACGTCGGTGGTGCTCATCAGCGGGAACAGCGCCTGCGCTTGCTCGGCGCTGACGATGTGCATCGGCAGTCCGAACGACTTCGCCATCGTCGTCAGCCGGCGCAGCTCCATCGTCCGCTCCGGCGAGCACGAGAGTCGCAGGCTGCCGGTCTCATGCCAGTCCACCGCCTGCCCGGTCTCTGCCTCGAGCCCCCGGTACATCTCGACCGACTGCTCGAGCATGCGCGTCGTGTTGCGTGAGGAGCGCAACTGCCCGACGAGGCCGGCAGCGTGCCACGTCGCCCCGTCGGTCAGCTCGTGCTGCTCGAGGATGACGACGTCGCGCTCGCCGTACTTGGTCAGCCAATAGGCGATCGAGCAACCCAGGATCCCGCCGCCGATGATGACGACCCGCGCTCGCTCGGGTGGCGTGCTCACGGCGGCAAACGTAGCCCTGGCCAGGTAGACCCGGTCGGACTGGCGTTTGACGGGCCTTCTATGCTCGTCGGCCGGGGGTGACAGCTCTTGCCAGAGGCGATGATCACAGTCCGCAACCTGTGGAAGGTGTACGGCCCGCGCCCCGAGCGCGTCGTCGGGTCGGAGCTCGCCGATCTGCCGCGCAAGGTGCTCGAGGCGCGCACAGGCAACGTCGTGGCGATGCGCGACATCGACCTCGACGTGGCGCCCGGCGAGGTGTTCGTCGTGATGGGCCTGTCGGGCAGCGGCAAGTCGACGCTCGTGCGCTGCCTGACGCGCCTCATCGAGCCGACGTCGGGCACCGTCACGATCCAAGGTGTCGACGTCACCGCCGCCGACCGCGAGACGTTGCTCGACGTGCGCCGCCACAAGGTGTCGATGGTGTTCCAGCACTTCGGGCTGCTCCCGCACCGGACGCTGGTCGACAACGTCGCCTTCGGGCTCGAACTGCAGGGCTGCGACAAGGCGGAGCGGCGCGCTAGAGCGGAGTCGACGCTCGAGCTCGTCGGACTCGGCGGGATGGGCGCGTACAAGCCGCACCAGCTGAGCGGCAGCCAGCAGCAGCGCGTCGGACTCGCCCGGGCGCTCGCCACCAATCCCTCCATCATGCTGTTCGACGAGCCGTTCTCGGCGCTCGACCCGTTGATCCGGCGCGACATGCAGGACGAGGTCGTGCGCCTGCGGCGCGAGGTCAACAAGACGATGGTGTTCATCACCCACGACCTGTCCGAGGCGCTTCGGCTCGGCGATCGGATCGCGATCATGCGCGATGGCCGATTCGTCCAGGTCGGTACGCCGCAGGAGGTCGTCACCGAACCGGCCGACGACTACGTCCGCAACTTCGTGCGCGACATCCCGCGCAGCCATGTCGTGGCGGTCGAGGCTGTGATGTCGCCACCCAACGAGGCCAACGGCGCGGTGGCCGGCGACGTGCCTCCCGGGACGAAGCTGCGGGACGTCGTGGCGCTGCTGGCCGGCAGCGATTTGCCGGTCGCCGTCGTCGACGCCGGCGGTGCGCGGCTCGGCGTGGTCACGCGGTCCGACGCGCTCGGCGTGATAGCCGGCGAGGAGGCGTGACCCTGTGACGTCGGTAGCGGTGGCGCCGGCGGCCGCCCCGACCGACGCCGCCTTCGTGCCGGCGGAGCGGCCGAACCACCTGCTGCGCACCGGCCTGGTCGTCGCCCTGCTGACGACCGTCGTGCTCGTCGGTTCGCTGCTGTGGGCGGACGTGCCGTCATGGCTGGACAGCGACATCCAACCCGCGGTGCGGCGGATGTACGCATGGACGACTGCCAATCGGCAGGACCACTGGCTTTTCACGAAGGTGTTCGGTCCGATCGCCGATCTGATCGACGCGTGGGTGCGAACCGTGCTGTGGGTGCTACGCCACTTGCACTGGACGGGCGTGCTCGCGCTGACGGCGGCAATCGGGCTGTCGACGGCTGGCTGGCGCGCCGCGGTCTGGGGGACGCTGGCGATGTTCGGCGTGGGCGTGGTGGGCTATTGGGAGCTGACCATGATCACGCTCTCGCTGATGATCGTCGGCATCACGATCGCGCTGATGGTCGGTATCCCACTCGGCATCTGGACCGCCCGCTCGGCGCGCGGTGAGCGAATGCTGCGCGGGTTCCTCGACACCGCGCAGGTGATGCCAGTGTTCGTGTACCTGGGCGTACTGGTGCTGGCCTTCGGCATCCGCTATCCGCCGACCGTGCTGGCCACCGTCGTGTACTCGGTACCGCCAGCGGTACGACTCACCAACCATGGCCTGCGCGGTGTGCCGGTCGTGATGAACGAGGTCGGAGAGTCCTTCGGCTGCACGTCGTGGCAGCAGCTCGTCAAGGTTCAGCTGCCGATCGCGCGACGCACGATCCTGCTCGGCCTCAATCAGGTCATCATGATGGCGTTCGGCATCGTGGTCATCGGGTCGCTGCTCGGAACCGGTGACACGGGCGCCGAGGTGCTGCGCGGCCTGCAGAAGAACGACGTCGGCACCGCGGCCGCGGCCGGCATGGCGATCGTGTTCGCCGCCGTCGCCCTCGACCGCATCACCACCGGCGAGCGGCACTCGTCGACGTTCCTCGAGCGGTTGCTGCCGTATGCCGCGGTACG
>DASQTR010000234.1:0-3057 GCA_035641795.1 Ilumatobacter sp. | reverse complement strand
GATCGTCCCGCTTTGCGTGGACGCCTGCGATGGATCCGAGCGTCGGCAGGCGAATCTCAGCTTCGAACAGGCCCGTCTTGCTGTACACGAGCAGTCGATCGTGCGCGTCAGAGCGAACCACCGTGAGAAAGCGCTCGCCGATCATCACTGCCCCGCTCAGGACATCCCGTCCGGGCAGCTCCGGAATCACGTCCGTCCAGCTCTCTTGCCCCGGCCTGGCCAGATCGATCGTGACCATCCGACTGCGCCCGGCGTCCTTGTCGGTAACCACATAGAACACCGGACCATCGTTGCCGACGACGGCATAGCTGGCATCGAAGCGATCGAGAAAGGGCACGATCTCGGACCGTGGGTCCTGCAGATCGCGGACGAAGATCCGTGACTCGCGATGCGTCCCCTCCCATTGCGTGAGCACGAGATAGCGGCCGTCGTCCGTCACGCCGGCGGCAAAACCCCAGTCCGGCTGGTCGGGGCGCGCGTACACGATCCGGTCCTCATCCTGCGTCGTCCCGAGCGCATGGAAGTACACCTGCTGGTGCTTGTTGACGCCGCTGTAGGTAACGCCCTGGGCCGGCGCCGCATACCGGCTATAGAAGAAGCCGGAGCCGTCGTGGAGCCACGCCGCGCCGCTGAACTTGGACCAGCGCACCACGTCGGGCAGGTCCGTCGCGGAGGCCACGTCGCGTACACGCCAGTCGACCCAGTCCGAGCCAGCGGCCGACACGCTATAAGCGACGAACTGGCCATCTTGGCTGAAGGACAGCGTTCCCAGTGCCACGGTGCCTTCGGAGGACAGGAGGTTGGGGTCGATGAGCACCTCCGGTGGAGCATCAAGCGCGGCGGCTTTGTAGATCACGGCCTGGTTCTGCAGGCCATCGTTCCTGGCGAAGACGTACCAGCGGCCTTCGCGCGACGGCACGCCGTACCGGGTGTAGTCCCACAGCTCCGTCAGCCGCCTGTGGATCCGGTCACGTGCGGGCAGCCGCTCCAGGAACGCACGCGTAATTGCGTTCTGCGCCTCGACCCAGGCCCGGGTCTCGGGGCTGTTGGGATCCTCGAGCCAACGGTACGGATCGGCGACGGGCGTGCCGAAGTAGTCGTCGACGACGGCGTCCTTGCGTGTGAGGGGATAGTCCATCGCAACCCGGGAGCCGCTACCGCCGCTCCCAGCGGACCTCCATCTCGTCGCGCGTGCCGAGCGCTGCACGCAGCACCGCGACCAGATCCCGATCGGCGCCGTTCTCCTCGAACAGGTCGAGGGTTTCGCGGTTGATGTAGTAGTCGGTGTCGCCTGGCGATTCCTCTTCCAGCTGATCGACCAGATACTGCAGCTGGTCTTCGGTGATGGTGCCGACGGGTGCGCCTGTCTCGTCGTCGAACAAGTGAATCATGCGCGTCTCCTCGTCCGCTGGGGTCGACGGAGATTGTAGCGTGACCTCTCGCGCACCTCCCGCGCACCGCGTACCGCCAGCGCCGCTCTGCGGTAAGCTACCGGCCGGCGGCGCTCGTCCATCGCGCCAGGCGAGAGGCACAGCATGACAATGTTCCGACCAGCAGCGAGCCTTCTTCTTGCATGGCTCATCGCTTCGAGTGCACCGAGCGTCACAGGGCTACACGCGGAGGGAAACACCGGCGCCGCCGTCGCAACCGCGGAGACGCCAGCGGAGCGCGATCAGCGCATGCGCTGGTGGCGGGAGGCGCGCTTTGGCATGTTCATCCACTGGGGGCTCTACGCCGTGCCTGCCGGCGAGTACCAGGGAAAGCGCGAGAAGGACATCGGCGAGTGGATCATGTCCTGGGCCAACATCCCGCGCGCGGAGTACGAGAAGTTCGCGCCGCGGTTCAACCCGACCGCCTTCGACGCGGCCGAGTGGGTGCGCATCGCCAAGGCAGCCGGCATGAAGTACATCGTCATCACCTCGAAACACCACGACGGGTTCTCGATGTTCGACAGCGACGTGACCGACTACGACCTCGTCGACTCCACCCCGTACAAAAAGGACGTGATGAAGGCGCTCTCGGCAGAGGCGAAGCGCCAGGGGCTGAAGTTCTGCTTCTACTACTCGATCATGGACTGGCACCACCCGTCCCAGACGGCGGAGAGCGCCAGGAAGCATCCAACAGCCGGCGACCGCAAGACGAAGATCGATCCCGCGCGCAAGGCCGAGTACGTCGCCTACATGAAGGCACAGCTCAAGGAACTCGTCACGGCATACGACCCCGAGGTCCTCTGGTTCGACGGTGAATGGGTGGACTGGTGGACCGAGCCAGAGGGCAAGGAGCTATACGCGTACGTGCGCGGCCTGAAACCGTCGCTCATCGTCAACAACCGCGTGGGCAAGGGCCGCAAGGGCATGGAAGGGCTGAGCAAGGACGACCAGCAGTACGCGGGCGACTTCGGCACGCCAGAACAGCAGATTCCCGCTTCCGGCCTGAAGAACGTGGACTGGGAAACCTGCATGACGATGAACGACACGTGGGGGTTCAAATCGTACGACGAGAACTGGAAGTCGAGCGAGACGCTCGTGCGACAGCTCGTCGATGCGGCGTCGAAAGGCGGCAACTACCTATTGAACGTCGGACCGACGGCTGAGGGCCGCATCCCGGGCCCAAGCGTCGAACGGCTCGCGGCTGTCGGCCGGTGGATGCACGTGAACGGTGAAGCGATCTACGGAACGACGGCGAGCCCATTCGCGGCTCCGCTTCCATGGGGCCGCGCGACCAGCAAACCGGGCATGCTGTACCTCCACGTGTTCGATTGGCCCGCGAACGGCGAACTGAAGGTGCCGGCGATTGGCCACACGGTCAAGGCCGCCACGCTCCTTGCGAACCGGGGCGCGGGTGTTGCGATCTCGACCGGTCCAGACGGGGTGACGCTGCGGCTGCCGTCGGCGCCGCCGGACCCGATTGCGACGGTCGTGGCTCTACAGCTGCAATAGCAATTCGCGTCGTGAACAATCGGTCGGCTGGGCGCGTCGTCAATCCGGCCGTGGCGTGTCGGGGGCCACGCCGCCTGCTTCTCCACTGGCGACTGGAACGGTTGGGTCTCCAAGTGGC
>DASQTR010000233.1:0-3006 GCA_035641795.1 Ilumatobacter sp. | reverse complement strand
CCCGCCGTTTGGAGATGCCGTTCGAGTACGCCATCCACAACAAGTGGTCGCGCGCTCTGCGGGCCGGATGGACGGCCGTCGCGTCCAGAAGCGATCCCACCGTTCGCAGCGGGCTCGGCAGGTCGCGATAGAGACGACCGTTGACTAGTGCCTGGCCCCCGCTCGGGGCGTCCAGGCCCAGAATGCATCGCATCGTCGTTGACTTCCCGGCCCCGTTGGGTCCGACGAACCCGGTGATCTGACCGGGACGGACGTCAAAGGTCAAGCCGTCGACGGCGACGGTGGCGCCATAACGCTTGTGAAGGTCCCCCACCTCGATCGTTGCGCTCATGCCCAGGACATTAGGGAGAACGCCCGCCGTGGTCGTCACGCGTCAGAGCCGTCTTTGCCGACCCCGCCCGTGGTGACCATCGGGGGTGCGCATCCCTCACACGAGGGACGCGAGAACGCCTGCTCAGAGTGACTTCACGGCCGTCTTGCCTGGGCGAGAATGAACAAGTGATCCGGGCATGGGCGGCCGACGGGCGCCGACGGGCGCTCGAGATTCCCGGCTGGCCGCACATCGCAGGCGGGGTTCTCGGCGCGCTTGCCATGGTCGAGGTACTGGTTCGCGATAGCGAGTCCGGCACGCGGTTGCTGATTTCGCTGTTGCTGGCCCTGGCGACGACGGCGCCCGTGGGGTTGCTCGCGGCCCATTGGCTGGCGTCAGCGACGATCGTCTCCGCAGCGTTCGTTTCACTGGTCGTCGAACCTCGGCTCATGGTCGCCGGGTTTGTCGCGCTGGTCGCGACGGTCTATCACTTGGGCAGACACCGGGCCGGCCGGCTCGTCGCGGTCGTGTTGGCGCCGTTTGTTGTGCTGACGATCGGTGAGCTGGTCAGCGACAGCGGTCCGGCGGAGGCGGACCACGTCGTGTCCGGGTCCACCTCCACCTTCGACGAACCAGAGCCGGACCGCTTGCAACCGGCCGACGCCCCCGAGCCCAACCTCTATCCACTGCTGGTCACGAGCGCGTTCGTCGCGGCCGCGGGCTTCGGGCGACTCCAACGGACTCGCACAACCGAGGCGGAGTTTCAGGCAAAGGAAGCCACCTTCGCCGACGAACTCGTGGCGCACAACGCCCGAGGCGAGCGGGCCCGAATCGCCAGGGAGTTGCACGACGTGGTCGCGCATCGCATCTCGTCAATCGCGGTTCAGGCGGAGACCGCTCGGCTCACCACGTCGGGCCTATCGCCGGAAGGCGCGCGTCAACTGGTCGCGATCGGCGACAGCGCCCGCGACGCCTTAGCCGAGATGCGGCGCCTGCTCGGTGTCTTGCGCAAGGACGTGGACGAGACGACCGACCGTCAGCCTCAGCCTGGGATCGCCCAGCTCCGGCAATTGATCGCCGAGGCTCGCGATCTCACCGGCGCGACGACTCGATTGATTGTGAGCGGACGAATGGCGCCGCTCGAACCGGGCGTTGAACTCACGGCATACCGAATCGTCCAAGAGTCACTGACCAACTCGCGTCGGCACGCGCCCGGTGCGCCGGTCGACATCGAACTGGATTACGGCGACGAGACGTTGCGGGTGCAGATCCGCGACGTCGGACCAGGCTCAAACGACACCGCGAGCGGCCTCGGTTTGCTCGGCATGCGTGAGCGGGTTGCGGCGATGGGCGGCCATCTCACCGTCGGATCGGGTCCATCCGGCGGCTTTGTCGTCACCGCCACCCTGCCTCGTGTCGCCGTCGAGCGCGTCCCAGTGTCACCGGAGGTTGCCGATGGGTGACGGTGGCAGCATCCGGATCGTGGTCGTTGACGACCAAGAGGTCATCAGGGCTGGGTTCAGCGCGTTGCTCGACACCCAGCCAGATTTCACCGTGGTCGGCAGCGCGGTAGACGGCGCCCAGGCTGTGACGATCTGCCGGGAAACCCGCCCAGATGTCGTGCTCATGGACGTGCGCATGCCCGGCGTCGACGGCATCGAGGCCACCCGTCAGATCACTCGCGCCTCGACCGACGGCCGTCCGAGAGTCGTGATTCTCACCATCTTTGACCTCGACGAACACGTCTACGACGCCCTCGGCGCGGGCGCCAGCGGCTTCTTGCTCAAAGACGTGAGCGCGGAGCGGTTGTTTGACGCAGTGCGCACGGTCGCGGCTGGAGACGCGTTGCTGGCGCCCAGCGTCACCCGTCGCCTCATCTCGGAGTTCGCCCGGCTGCGCCCCCGGACGTCACCAGCGTCCGATCCACTGAGAGTGCTCACACCACGCGAGATCGACGTGCTCCGACTCATGGCAGAGGGCCTGTCTAACCCGGAAATCGCGGCGCGGCTCGTCGTGGGCGAGGAGACCGTCACGACCCACGTCAGCCGGTTGCTGAACAAGCTCGGGCTTCGCGATCGGACTCAGGCCGTGGTGGCCGCGTACGAATCTGGATTGGTCCAGCCTCGACCTCCCCAACCATGAACATGTCGGTGATCATGAAAGCTCACGCCCTCAGAGCTCAACTACATGCGACCACAGTCACTGCGTCGGCCTTTTCCAGCGAGCGCGCTCAAATCCGAAAATTACCGTGAGCGGGCAGCGGTGCTGACTGACGCGTTCGGCGTGCCGGTTCATCTCCGTCGACGCCGAAGTGCTGCCCAGCTCAGCCAGCGCGCGCCAGGTCGCCGACGGACTTGAGGCGTCGTTCCCGCCCTACCGGGACACGCCGGTGACCCTCGCCGTCGACGGTGACCAGCAGGAGGCCGAACGGATCGCCGCCGAGGCCGGCGAGCTGCCCGCCGCCGCGGCGGTACGCCCACCGCGCGCTCGACAACGGGACGTACGCGATCGACGTCATCTCAAGGGCGCCGCCGCTCGAGGACCAGAGCCAGGAACTCGTCCGCGAGCTACGCGATCGTGACCCGGACGCGCTGGTCACCGGCACCACGGCCCGTTACCTCGACCTGGAACAAAGCCTCGGGCAGCACCTGCCGCTGATGGTCTCGATCGTCCTCGCGATCACCATCGCTGTCCTG
>DASQTR010000232.1:0-4420 GCA_035641795.1 Ilumatobacter sp. | reverse complement strand
ACGGGTGCGCGCGATCCAGGCGGCTGCGGCCGAGCAGGCGACGCGCTCCATCCACAGCGGCGATGCCCGGATCGATGAGGCCCGTGAGCTGCTCGTCGAAGCCCGCAAGCGCGTGAAGCGGTGGCAGCTCCCTGACGGGTTCGAGGCGATCGGTCCCGGTCTCGAGCGCAGCTATCGGCGTGGGCGGCGGTCGCTGCGCGAGGCGATCGAGCGGCCGACCGACGAGTGCGTCCACGAGTGGCGCAAGTCGGTCAAGAACCTGTGGTACCAGACGCGATTGCTCGAGCCCGCCGCGCCGAGCGCGCTGGCGCCGATGGTCGCCACGCTCGACCGCCTCGGCGAGGCGCTCGGCGACGATCACGACTTGGCCGTGCTCGTCGAGCGGTTGGCTGCTGACCCGCACCGGTACGGCGGCGCCATGCACGCGATCAAAGCGATCGAGATCGCTCGAGCGCAACAGGCTGTGTTGCGCGAGCCGGCCTTCCGGCTCGGCGCCACGATCTACGCCGAGAAGCCGAAGGCCTTCGTGGCGCGGATCGAGGCCTACTGGACGTCCACCCTCCGGGAGGGCCCGGAACTCACGACCGGCGGCATCGCCACGCTCGCCGCCGCCGAGAAGAAGCTGGCGAAGGCGCGTCGCAAGGCCGCCGCGCGCGCCGTGGCGCTCGTTCCATCGGCGACGCCACACGACGGCGACAGCAACGTCGAGGGCATCGACACGCGCAGTGAGCAGCTCGCAAACTGAGGTCGTCGCACGATTCGAGGACGCGGTCCGTCGCGCGTGCCCCGGCCTAGGATCGGCGCCGTGCTGATCCTCGCCATCATCGTGTTCGGTCTCGTCGTCGGCATCGTGGCCCAGATGATCCTCGGCAGCTCGTGGAGCAACGCCGACAAGGGCATGGCGATCGTCGCCGGTCTCGCCGGATCGTTCGTCGGCGGATTGCTGTTCAACCTCATCACGGGTGACGGCATCGATCTCGCACCGAGTGGTCTGATCGGCTCCGTGATCGGAGCGGTGGTCGTCACCGCGATCTGGCAGTGGTTCCGGAGCCGCCGCACCGCCTAGCACCGAGCCGGGTTGGCCGTCAGGCGACTTCGACGAGACAGCCGAGGGCGCCGCCGATCACGACGCCACTATGGCGCGCGACGGCCTCAGCTTGCGTCGCTGAGCAGTCGTGCATCGGATCGCCGGCAGGGAACTGCGCGACCCTACGCAACTGGCACGGCATAAACGACGACATTGGAATCGAAGTGGCGAGTACGTTCGTCGAAGCCGCCTCCGCATGTGATCAATACGAGCCCTTCGGCGCCGGTCGACCGCCAGACTCTGTCAGCAGGGAGTTCCCGCTTTGCGTACATCGTCCGCTCGACAACCTCGTAGACGCGCACATGCCGGTGGCCTATATCCACTTCAATACGAGCCCCTGGTTCCAGGCGTCGAAGCGAGTAGAACGGACCGATCGCCTCGCCCCATGTCACGTGGCCGACCAGCACAGTCGCGCCCGCCCCGCCGGGCACTCCACCGAACTCGTACCAGCCAACCTCGGGTCGATCCGGGATCTCGACGTTTCCGTCCTCGTCGAGGCCGACGGGACGGATGAGCGACCAGAGCTCGATGTCGTCGATGGTGATCGAACGCGGGATCGGCCGACCGTGGTCCGGCTCGGCCGCAGCGGCGGCCTCGATGGGTGGGACCGTGGCGGGCGTGGCATTCGCCCGCACCGTCCTCACCTCGATCGCGCTCGCGCCGTCTTCGAGCAGTTCGGATGCCGCCTGCACCCCGGCGATGAGGGCAGCTATCAACGCCGCGATCGCGCCGCCGAAGAGGATCCCCTTGAGCGACGGGTTTCCGTGTCGCCGCATCTCGAGGGTCAGTGCCGGCCGACTCTACGCCGTGTGACCAGTAGCGTCCCGGCGAGAAGCGCGAAGCCGCCAGTAGCGACGAACCACGTCGGATCCATCGAGCGGGACGGCGCCGTTCCGGTGTCGACTCGGCCGGGGATAGGCGTGGTGTCCTGCACCTCGACCGGTTGGCTCGAGCCGGGAGGGATCTCGCCGAATGAATCGAGTATCAGGTGGAACGTCTCGCGGTCGAGCGATCCCACCGCGTACACGATGACCGTCATCCCTGGAGCGAGTTCGATTGGAGGAAAGTCGATGATCGGACCGAAGCCGGCAAGCGCCAGCTGCAAGTCGTCGATGGTGCCTGCGGGGAGAGTCAGCTCTGCGCTCTGCGTGCTTGCGAGGTCCTCGATCGGTCGGTTTGCTCCCTGCACGATGTCGATCGGGGGTGCTTTCGCCACGTGCCGGACCGCAATCCGTCCAGTTCCTTGGCCGGTCTGCGCCGAGCTGTCCTCGAAAGACGTGAGTGTGGTGTTGCCGGCTGAGTCGAGGTGCGCGACGAGTGTCCAGTGTCCGGAGCTCGGCAGTGAATCGAGATCCGTGGTGACGTCCACGGGATCGCCACTCGACGCCTCGCGGAGCTCGAGAAGGTCCGATGAAGCGCCGGCGAACTCGGTGAGATCAACGATTGCACCCAGGTCGATGCCGGTGGCCACCTCCCGTCCGCCGAAATAGACGTCGAGTGTCACCCCCGGTAGCGCATGCTTCAGCATGATCTGCGTGTCGTCTTGGGCCGCAGCCGAAGCGGGCGCGCTAAGCGCGACCACTGCGGCGATTGCCGCCAACACTGCTCGCTTCACCCCGAGTCCGCCCTTGGTGCCAGTCGCCGGGACCCAACACCCGACTGAGAGCACTTGTTATAGCTTGTCGTCAAGACGGGGTCAAGGGCGCCGGGGACGGTCAGGCTGCGGTGTCGACGGACGAGCCCGAGCGTGAGCAGCCCGCACGCGACGTAGACGAGCGCCTGGGCGTCGAGCAGGGCGGTGAGCGGGACGGTGTCGACGAGCACGCCGGTGAGGATCGATGCTCCTGCCTGTCCGATCGACTCGACCGAGCGCATGACGCCGACCACGCGACCGAGCACGGCAGGGGGGCTGCGCGTCTGCACGGTCGTGACGATCCCGACCGACAGCGCGCTGCCCGGGATGCCCGACAGCGCGAACAGCAAGATGTAGACCCACAGCGCATCGCTCAGCCGGGGCGCGTTCCAGAACACCAACGACACGAGACCCATCCCGGTGAAGCCAGCGACGATCAGCCGCAGCGGATCGACACGGCTCGCCATCCGTGCGATCAACGCCGCGCCGAGCACGGCGCCCAGCGCCATCGTGCCCCTGATGATGCCGACCTCGGTGCCGTCGCGCCCGAGCCGCTCGACCACGAACACCACGAACAGCACGACGAAGCCACCCTGTGCGATCTGCGAGATGCCGCCGATCGCGACCACGCCGCGGAGCACCGGGCGGCGATTGATCTCCTTCAACCCAGTGCGGATCGGATGCGGATCATCGACGTCGCCGTCGGCGTGGGCAACAGGATCAGTGTCAGCGCGCACGAAGGTGATCGCGAACGCGACGGCGAGAAAGCTGACTAGGTCGACGAGCACGATCGCGCGCAGTCCCGACACGGCGACGAGCAGGCCGCCCAGCGGCGCTCCGACGAGCCGCGCCAGGCTCGTGCTGGCGGCGAGCGCGGCGTTGGCCGAGGTGAGTTGCTCGCGCGACACCACCCGCGGGATGAGGGCGACGTTGGCGGGGTTGTTGAGCTGGGTCAGCAACGCCTGGCCGACGACCGCGACATACGCCGGCCAGACACGATCGGGACGCACGGCGAGCAGCGGCAGCAGCATCGCCGCCTGGGCGAGGTTCGTCGCGATCAGGCAGCGACGCAGGTTCCACCGATCGACGAGGCTGCCGCCGAGCGCTCCGAACAGGGCGGCGACGACGAGCTCGCACAGGAACACGATCGCGGTCGACGTGCCAGAGCCGGTTTCGGTGAACACGTACACCGGGAGCCCGACCATGAGCACCCAGTCGCCCGTGTCGTTGACCAGACCGCCGGCCCACGCCAGGCGGAAGTCGCGGCCGCGCCAAACGGACGGCGAGTCGGTCATCGTGCGTCCGTTCTCGGAAAGGCGTCGAACGCGATGTGGACGGTCCTGGCCGACTTGGCGGGGCGGCGCTTGACGCCCACTCGGTGGGGCCGCAGCAGGTCGTCGATCTTGGCGGCGAGCTCGCCGAGCTCGGCGGGCGTGAGCGCCAGCTCGTAGGTGGAGAACTCGGCCACGTCCTGCCACTCATCGGGCAGCTCGGTGACCGATTCGACGAACTCACGTGCTAAGCGCTCGTTCTCGACCCGGTCGGCGCCGAGGACCGCGGCGTACACGGCGCGCTCCTCGGGCGTGGCGTCGCTCAGCGGCCGCGCTCCGAGTGTGAAGCCGATCGCTGACGCCCGCCAGCGACGCTCCCTGCCGTCGCGCGGCGCATCGGCGGGGGAGTTGTCGCGTTCCACGAATCCG
>DASQTR010000231.1:0-2632 GCA_035641795.1 Ilumatobacter sp. | reverse complement strand
ACTTCGTCTTCAGCGTCGCCGCCCGCGCCTGGGACAACCCGTTCGTCACGCTCATCCATTGGGACGACGACGTCATCGACGACGCCGGGCTGCTCGTCGACCCGCGCTTCAAGCCGGCCTGGTCGCCCGAGATGCTGTTGTCGGCCAACTATCTCGGGCGCTCGTTCGCCGTGCGGTCCGACCGTCTTGCAGCTGTGGCACCCATCGATGCCGAGCTCGACGATGGTGCGTGGTGGGACCTGTTGTTCCGACTCGATCCCACCGAGGCCGAGGTTGATCGCGTTCCCCGTGTTGTGCACCACCTGGCCAGGAGACTGCGGGCGACACCGGGTCAGTCCGTCGAGATCGTGAGCGCCCAGCTCGAGCGTTCGCATCGCGCGGGCCGCGTCTCGGAGACACCAGACGGCACGCGCATTGAGTGGGATCTGCCGCAGCCTCCCCACGCGACGGTCATCATCCCCACCCGACACAACCGGGCGATGCTCTCGACCTGCCTCCCGAGCTTGGCCAAGACCGACTACCCCTCGTTCGACGTGATCATCGTCGACAACGGCGAGCGCACGCAGGACAACGAGGCGTGGTACGCCAACGAGACCGCGGGGCTCGACCTGACCGTCCGGTGGTGGGACCGGCCGTTCAACTACTCGGCAGTCAACAACGAGGCGGCAGCCGAGGCGCGGGGGGACGTCCTGATCTTCCTCAACGACGACACCGAGCTGCTCGACGCTCGCTGGCTGCGCGAGCTGGTGTCGTGGGTGCTGCAGCCCGACATCGGACTCGTCGGTGTGCAGCTCACCGGCCCGAACGGTGCCATCCAGCACGGCGGGGTGGTGGTGGGCATGAACGGCTTTGCCGACCACCTGTTCGCCGGCTGTGAGCCGGGCGACGACACGCCCATCGGGTCCACGCGTTGGTACCGCAACTCGCTATCGGTCACGGCCGCCTGCGTTGCGGTCGACCGGGAACGGTTCATCGAGGTCGGCGGATTCGACGAACGGTTCAAGCTTTGCGGCAGCGACGTCGTGCTCGGCCTGGACATGCGGTTCCTTGGACTGCGCAATGTCGTCACGCCCTTCGCCGGCGTCCGTCACCTCGAATCCGTGACCCGCGGTCCGCACACGGAGCCGGATGACTACCCCGCCAGCTACTGGCGTTACCAGAAGTGGTTGCGGGGTGGCGATCCCTACTACTCGCCAAACCTCTCGCTGCAGAGCACCATCCCGCGCCTACGACCCCGCGACGAGCCGAGCCCGCTCGTCGTGGTGGGCAACTTGCTCCACCGCGACTTCACCGTATTCCGCCAGCGCGCCGACGAGGCAGAGTCGTTCTACCTCGCCGACAGCTGCCGAGCCGATGAGCGCCTGCGGACCCACGTGATGGCCCAACACGTGGCGGAAGCCGCGCCCTTCGACGTGCGAACGGTGAATTGGTTCATCCCGGAGGTCGACAGTCCGTACTACGGAGGGATCAACACGGCGTTCCGCATCGCGGATCGTCTCGCTCGATCCCACGGCGTCGAGAACCGGTTCGTCGTGATGGCGGCCGAAAACGAGCCGTTCCTGCGTTCAGCGCTGGCGGCGGCCTTCCCGCGGCTGTCGAGCTCGCCGATCGAGTTCTTCTCAGGCATCGATGACAAGCAGCTCGCCGCGATCTCGCCTGCGGACGTTTCGATCGCAACGCTGTGGGTGACTGCGTACGCCGTTGCCCACTTCCCGCACACCCGGCGGCGCTGCTACCTGATCCAGGACTTCGAACCGATGTTCTACCCCGCCGGGACCAACTACGCGCTCGCGGAGGAGACGTACCGCTTCGGCCTGTACGGCCTGTGCAACACCGATCGACTCCTCGACATCTACCGCTCGCAGTACGGCGGTGAGGGCATGGCGTTCATGCCAGCGGTCGATCCGACGGTGTTCCATGCCCACGGCCGCAGCCCGCTCAACCACGACGGCCCGGCAACGATCTTCCTCTACGCCCGTCCAGGACATTGGCGGAACTGCTGGGAGATCGCGTCGCTTGCCCTCGACCAGGTCAAGCAGCGCATGGGGGATCGGGTGAGGATCGTGACTGCAGGCTCATGGGCACGCCCCGATGACCTGGGACGGGGCATCGAGCACCTCGGGCTGCTCGACTACCGCGAGACCGGGGCGTTGTACCGCACCTGCGACGCTGGCATCGCGCTGACGCTGTCGGAGCACCCGTCATACCTGCCACTCGAGCTCATGGCGTGCGGCACTCCGGTCGTTGCCTTTGACAACCCGGCCGGCGACTGGATCCTGCACCACGAGCAGAACGCCCTCCGGTCTCCCCGCACCGTCGACGGCCTCGCGAATGCGTTGATCCGCATCGCCACCGACGGCGCGCTTCGCTGCCGGCTGGGCGACAAGGCATTGGCCGACATCGCCACCCGGCACGGCGACTGGGGGACGGCGCTCCAGGAGATCTACGGATACCTTTGCGACCCCAGGGGGGAGGGGGCATCGACGTGAAGCAGTATCCCGACGAGTTCCTGACGGAGGGTTCGCATGGCCGGTGCCAGCAGCTGCTCGTGGATGCCGGGCTGGCCGAGGGTGTCGTGTTGGACCTCGGTTGCGCGTCCGGGCGGTTGGCTGAACCGGTCAGCGAGCTCGGG
>DASQTR010000230.1:0-21554 GCA_035641795.1 Ilumatobacter sp. | reverse complement strand
CACCAGGCTCGGGGTTCACACAGCCGCTCACGGAGTACGGGCGCGGCGACGGGCAGTTCATAACCGGTGGGGCGTTCATCCCCAACGGGCTCTGGCCGGAGGCGTACGACGGCGCCTACTTCTTCGGTGACGGCGGCTCGGGCGACATCTGGATTCGCTTCCCCAACGGTTCCGTCGACTACGGCACGCCGTTCGCGACGGG
This sequence comes from Ilumatobacter sp., assembly GCA_035641795.1. Lineage (GTDB taxonomy): Bacteria > Actinomycetota > Acidimicrobiia > Acidimicrobiales > Ilumatobacteraceae > Ilumatobacter. The sequence goes on along the minus strand of DASQTR010000230.1, from coordinate 21,352 downwards.
CGCGTCCGGCTTGAGTGACATGACGTTCGGCTTCGACGCCAACGGGCGCATGGTCCTGTACTACGTCGGGATCGGCTCCGGACTGCGCAAGATCGCGCCCACCACCCCGGCCGCGACGAGCGCCCGCACCAACCTGCGATTGATTCCGGTCACACCGTTCCGTGCCTACGACACCGGACCCAACGAGCCGGCGGTGGGCGTCGCCGCCGGCAAGGTGTTCAACGGGACGACACGGCGCATCGACCTCGACCCGCCGGGCGCGTACGAGGCGGCGCTCGTCAACGTGACCTACGACAACAACGCCGGCGCCGGGTTCGTCCGACTGTGGGGCACCCAAGCGTTGCGGCCGGTGACGTCATCGCTCAACGCCGACGCTGCCAACACCATCGGGGCCAACGCCGCGATCGTGCCGCTGGACAGCGCCGGGCGGTTCATGCTCGAGTCGACGATCACGGGCCGCGTCATCGTCGACGTCATGGCGTGGCTCGACGACACGGGCGGGGCGGTGAGCGCCGGCCGCTTCGTCGCGCTCACACCGCAACGGCTCGTCGACACGCGCCTGCCGGCTGGCAGCGCGCTCGATTCGGGAAGCGACAACCCGTTCACACGGCCCGGCGTCGACATCGAGTTCGACGCCGACGGGCGGCTCGGTGTGCCGTCCGACGGCACGGCGTCCGCCGTCGTGCTCTCTATCGGCGCCATCGCCGGTCCGGGTCCGGGCGGCTTCGCCGGCGCCTTCCCCACCGGCACGACGTGGAGCAACACATCCAACATCAACGTCGTCGGCCCGGACATCCGCGCCAACATGGTCGTCGTGCCGCTCGGGAGCAACGGGCGCGTGTCGGTCAGGACGCTGAACATCGCCGATGTGGTCGTCGACGTACTCGGCTACGTGACATCGGCGAGCGCGCCGGCGTCGACGTCGGGTCGTTACTCGTCGATCGACTCCGTTCGCATCGTCGACACGCGAGTGCCGGTCGGGTTCCCGCGCCTCGGCGAAGGCAACGTCTCGACGATCGCCATCCCCGGCGCGGCAGGCGCCTCGGCGGTGGTGCAGAACGTGACCGTCTCCAACACGGCCGGGCCCGGATGGGTCGCTACCTTCCCGGAGGCGGCCGCACCGCCGTTCGTCTCCAACTTGAACTACGTCAGCGCCAACCAGATCCGCGCCGTGATGGCGTTCACGTCGCTGCCGCCATCGAAGTCGGTCAGCTACCGCTCGCTCGTGCCGACCGACCTGGTGGTCGACATCGTCGGCACGTTCTCTGCATAACGCGAACATCCGGCGTCTCGTTAGCGTGATGTCGTGACCGTCGTGCGCGTGGCGCTTGCCCAGCTCAATCCCACGGTGGGCGACCTCGACGGCAACGTCGCCAAGCTGATCGACGCCTATGAAAAGGCCGAGTCGGCCGGGTGTGACCTCGTCGCCTTTCCGGAGTTGGCGATCACCGGCTACCCACCGGAGGACTTGGTGCTGAAGCCCGGCTTCGTGGCCGACAACCGGGCGGCGCTCGAGCGCTTCGCCGCCCACACCGGCGATTGCGCCGCGGTGGTCGGTTTCGTCGACGCCGACCGCGACCTCTACAACGCCGCCGCGATGTGCGCGAACGGCGGCGTGGTGGGTACGTACCACAAGCGGCTGCTGCCCAACTACGCGGTGTTCGACGAGGCGCGCACGTTCACCCCCGGCGGCGACGACGAACCCGTAGCCCTGTACGTGATAGCCGGGGCCAAGGTCGGTATCTCGATCTGCGAGGACATCTGGTCGCCGTTCGGGCCGCTCGCCACGCAGGCCGCGGGCGGCGCCGAGCTCAGCGTCAACATCAACGGCTCGCCGTATCACTGGGAGAAGGACGCGGGGCGGGAGCGGATGGTCGCCACCCGCGCCCAGGACGCCCACACTCCGATCGTCTACGTCAATCAGATCGGCGGCCAGGACGAGCTCGTGTTCGACGGCGGCTCGTTCGTGGTCGACGCCGAGGGCGCGTTGGTCGCCCGTGCCCCGCAATTCGTCGAGGACCTGATGATCGTCGACGTGCCGATCCCGGCGATCTACCGCCACCGGCTGCTCGATCCGCGAGGCAAGCACACCGACGCCGACCTGCCGCTGGTCCACATCAGCGACCGCAGCCGGCGCCCCGAAGGTCCGCTCGCGACGCCAGCTATTGCCAATCCCCTCGCATCCGACGACGAGCTGTACCAGGCGCTCGTGCTCGGAACCCGCGACTACTGCCGCAAGAATCGGTTCACCGACGTCGTCATCGGCCTGTCGGGCGGCATCGACTCCAGCCTCGTCGCCGTGATCGCCGCCGAGGCGCTCGGAGCCGACCACGTGCACGGGGTATCGATGCCGTCGCGCTACTCCTCCGACCACTCGAAGTCAGATGCCGAGCTGCTCGCCCGGAACCTGGGCCTCGACTACCGGACGATTGCGATCGAGCCCGCGTTCCAGACGTTCCAGCAGATGCTTGCGCCGTCGTTCGGCGAACGCCAGCCCGGGCTCACCTTCGAGAACCTACAGTCACGGTGCCGAGGCCAGGTGCTGATGGCGCTGTCGAACGAGTTCGGGTGGATGGTGCTGACGACGGGCAACAAGAGCGAGATGGCCGTCGGCTACTTCACCATCTACGGCGATTCCGTCGGCGGCTACGCCGTGATCAAGGACGTGTTGAAGACGCGCGTCTTCGACATCGCCCGCCACGTGAACCACGTGGCCGGCCGCGAGCTGATTCCGGCCGCGGTGTTGACCAAGCCGCCGTCGGCCGAGCTACGGCCCGACCAGCGCGACGACCAGTCGCTGCCCGCCTACGAAGTGCTCGACCCGATCCTCGCGCTCTACGTCGAGCACGACTGGACCGCGACACAGATCATCGAGGCCGGCCACGACCCCGAGCTCGTGCGCCGCGTCACCCGGCTCGTCGACATCGCGGAGTACAAGCGCTACCAATGCCCGCCCGGCGTGCGCGTGACCGTCAAGGCCTTCGGCCGCGACCGCCGGTTGCCGATCACGAACGCGTATCGCGGCTGATCGGCACCCATGAAGGTCGGCGTCCAGCTTCCCGAGGTCGAGTACGAGATTCCGTTCGGCGACCTGGTCACGATGGCGCGGTTGGCCGAACAGGTTGGGTTCGACGCGCTGTGGCTCGGCGACCATCTGCTGTACGAGCTGGAGGTCGGCCCCCGTGGTCCGTGGGAGGTGTGGACCACGCTTGCCGCGTTGGCGGCGTCGACCGAGCGGATCGAGCTCGGGCCGCTGGTGGCATCGACAAGCTTCCACGCGCCGGCGATGCTGGCCAAGATGGCGGCGACCGTCGACGCCATCTCGAACGGCCGCCTGATACTCGGTCTCGGCGCGGGCTGGAACCGCCGCGAGTACACCGCCTTCGGTTTTCCGTTCGACAACCGCGTCGACCGCTTCGCCGAAGCGTTCACCATCATCCGCACCCTGCTGCGCGACGGCGCGGTCGACTTCCACGGTACGTATTACGACGCCGCCGACTGCGTGCTCCATCCGCGTTCACCGCGCCCGGGAGGACCACCGTTGCTGATCGGGTCGATCGGCCCGCGGATGCAGGCGATCACGCTGCCGCACGTCGACGCATGGAACGTCTGGTGGAGCGACTACGGCAACACCGCCGAAGGATTCGCGTCTATCAAGGCGACGGTCGACGCGCGGCTGGACGAGATCGGACGGACCGGCACGGTCTCCGCCACCTGCGCCGTCTACGTCAAGCTCCCGCAGGGGACGGGCCGGCAGATGGGCGACTACCCGACCACGTCGGCCCCACTCGAGGGACCGCCCGACGAGATCGCCGAGCAGCTGCGCGCCTTCCAGACTGCGGGTGCCGACGCAGTCCAGCTCGTCGTCGATCCGATCGTGCCCGCCAGCGTCGAGTGGCTGGGCGACGTGGTGGCGATGTTGCGGTGACCGCGTGATCCCGTACGGCTTCGAGCTGCGGCAGCAGATCGTGACGAACCTTCATCTGCACAGCCGGCGCCAACATGCGCTCGACGCCCGCAAGCACGCCGCGGTCGCGATCGTGCTGGTCGACGACAGCCAGTTGGGGGCGTGCTTCCTGCTCTGCCGCCGCGCCTCGCGACTGAACACGCACGCCGGCCAGTGGGCGCTCCCGGGCGGGCGCCTCGACCCGGGTGAGGACGCCTTGGCGGCCGCACTGCGCGAGGTCGACGAGGAGCTGGGTCTTCGGCTCGAGGGTGATGCTCTCGTCGGCTGGCTCGATGACTACCCCACCCGTTCCGGATACGTGATCACGCCGGTCGTGCTGTGGGCGGGCGGTGCCCCGGGGCTGACGCCCTCGCCACACGAAGTGATGGCGGTTCACCGCATCCCGCTCCACGAGCTGCATGCCGCCACGCCCAAGTTCCTCGCCATCCCGGAGAGCGACCGACCTGTGGTGCAGGTCCCGCTCGGCGGCTTCGACATCCACGCCCCGACCGGCGCCGTGCTCTACCAGTTCCGTCAGGTCGCGCTCGCTGGCCGCATCGACGAACGTGTCGACCACCTCGAGCAGCCAGTCTTCGCCTGGCGCTGAACTTTGTGGCGATCACACAGTGCTTGCTGGTAGCTCCCCGTGCACGGTTGCCTCGCCGATCACGTCCCACGCCTCGCCGCGGCGCACGATCGCGCTTCCGGTCGGCAGATCGACGAGCGGGGTGTCGGCATGCGTGTGTGCACGCTCGAGCTGGTCGCGCGGCCACGATTCGCATCCAGGGATGACGGCCAACCCCTTGACCAGCCCCAGGCCGAGCGCGAAGCCGCCGCCGCGCTGATCGGTCATCGGATCGCAGAGTGCAGCCGCGCACGGACCGCAGGCGATAAGCGTCCCGCCGCGATCGACGAGGTCGGACAACGCCTGGAACAGGGGCGTGTCCTTGAGCACGCTACGCAGGTGACTGGCGGAATCGCCGGCGAGGAACACCGCCTGCACCCCCTCCACGACATGGGCCGGTCGCGAATCGTCGGCATCGGCTCGAGTCATCACCATCAGCGGCTCGACCGACACGCCGAGTCGATCGGCCCACGCCTCGGCGGCGGCGACCAGCAGTGCCGGCTGCTCGAAGGCATCGGCGGTCGGCAGCATCACGACTCGTTCGATGCCTGCCCCGCTGAGCAGTTGCCGGTCGAGCTCGTCGTTGCCGGCGAATGGGCCACCGCCCTCGAGGGCGACGACACCGCCCGGTCCGTTGCGCTGCATGGGGCGGCAGCGTAGACGGGTCATTGCGGCGTCTTGAAGTTGTTACCCGTCGGTAACTAGCGTGTCCATATGGCAGACGTCTTCGCGGTCGGCATCGTCGGGGCAGGGACGATGGGCGGCGGACTCGTGGAGGTGGCGGCTCGTGGCGGGCACGACGTCGTGCTGTGCTCGCGGTCACGCGCGAACGCCGAGGCGACCGTGGCGGCCATCGCTGCCGGCCTCGAACGCCAGATCGTGAAGGGCCGCCTGACCACCGACGAGCGCGACGCCACGCTCGCCCGCATCTCGGTGACCGACGCCGTCGCCAATCTGGCCGACTGCGATCTCGTGATCGAGAGCGTCGTGGAAGACATCGCGACCAAGCGGGCGCTGTTCGTCGCGCTCGATGCGACGGTGAAGCCTGGCGCCATCCTGGCCACCAACACGTCGACGCTGCCGGTCGTGGAACTGGCGATGGCCACCACTCGACCAGAGCTGGTGTGCGGCATCCACTTCTTCAACCCGGCAGCGACCATGCGGCTGGTCGAGATCGTGCAGCCGCTCACGGCGGGGGCGACCACGATCGACCGGGCGCTCGCGTTCGCAGAGCGTTGCGGCAAGGAGCCGATCGTCGTCGCCGACCACGCTGGGTTCGTCGTCAACGCGCTGCTGTTCCCGTACCTCAACAACGCCGTCAGGATGGCCGAGCGCGGCACCGCCTCGGTCGAGTCGATCGACGCCGCGATGTGTGGCGGGTGCGGGTTCCCGATGGGTCCGTTCGCGCTGCTCGACCTGGTAGGGCTCGACACGTCGGTGGCGATCCTGGACAGACTCCACGTTGCGTTCGGTGACGCCAACTACGTGGCCGCACCGACACTGCGGCGCATGGTCGGCGAGGGCCGCCTCGGCCGCAAGACCGGCAACGGCTTCTATCAGTACTGAGCATGAGGGGCGCCGGTCGGGGTGCGCGTGCCACGATGGTCCGATGATCCAGCGCGACGGTTCCGAGCGCGACGGCTACGCGCGGAGGCCGCCGCTCGTGTCCCCGATCGAGCCGCCGCCCTCGCGGTGGGCGATGCCCACCAACGCTCCGATCGACGAAAGCGACATCGTCGCGCTCGGCGCCGACCTCGAGCCGGGCACGCTGCTGGCGGCGTATCGCCAGGGCCTGTTCCCGATGCCGTACGACAAGCGCCGGATCGCATGGTTCTCGCCGGCTCGCCGCGGGATCATCCCGCTCGACGGGCTGCGTGTCAGCCGCTCGTTGCGCCGCAGCATGCGTCGCTACGACGTGCGGATGGACACTCGGTTCCGGGCGGTGATGGAGGCCTGTGCCGATCCAGCGCGCAAGGGCGGCTGGATCAACCGAGAGTTCGTCAACGCGTACACCCAGCTGCACCGGCTCGGGTGGGCGCACTCCGTGGAGACGTACGACGAGTCGGGGCGGCTCGTCGGCGGGTTGTACGGCGTGCGCATCGAGCGCCTCTTCGCAGGCGAGTCGATGTTCCATCGCGCCACCGACGCCTCGAAGGTCGCGCTCGTGTTCCTCGTGGACTGGCTCCGCGACGCCGGCGCCGAGCTGCTCGATGTGCAATGGACGACCCCTCACCTCGAGTCGTTGGGCGCGGTCGACATCTCACGCGACGAATACCTCACACGCCTGGCCTCGGCGGTCGCGGTCAAGACCGCCTGACGGACGGGAGGTGGGCACGATGAGATGTACCCGGTGCCGGCGGGCCGCCACCCACCGACACCGAGATCATGCCGACCGTTTGTCCCAGGTGCCGGCGGAGGTTCCCGCCACCGAGATCACGATGTTCTGCCGGCGTCGGTCGGACACATGCTCATCGGCGGCGGCCGTCGCCGACTTGAGCGCGTTGTCCGACGCCGGGACGGGAACGTGCTGATGGCCGGCGGGAAGCGCTCGCGCGACACGCCGTGGATGATGCGCACCTACTCGGGGCACTCGACGGCGACCGCCTCGAACGCGCTGTACCGAACCAACCTGGCCAAGGGCCAGACCGGGCTGTCGATCGCATTCGACCTACCGACCCAGACCGGCTACGACCCCGATTCCGAGTGGGCCCGTGGCGAGGTCGGCAAGGTCGGCGTTCCCGTTGCCCACCTCGGCCATATGCGGGCGCTGCTCGACGGCATCCCGCCCGCCGAGATGAACACCTCGATGACGATCAACGCCACCGCCTCGTGGTTGCTGGCGCTGTACGTCGCCAACGCCGAGGAGCACGGGGTCGACTCACGGCTCCTCCGCGGCACGACCCAGAACGACATCGTCAAGGAGTACCTCTCGCGGGGCACGTACATCTTCCCCCCCGAGCCGTCGCGGCGGCTGATCGTCGACATGATCGCCTGGTGCTCCGAGCACGCACCGCTGTGGAACCCGACCAACGTCTGCTCGTACCACCTCCAGGAGGCGGGGGCGACGCCGGTCCAGGAGATCGCGTACGCGATGGCGACCGCGATCGGAGTGCTCGACGCCGTTCGCGACTCGGGCCAGGTGCCGGCGGATCGCTTCGCCGCCGTGTTCGGCTCGATCTCGTTCTTCGTCAACGCCGGCATCCGGTTCGTCGAGGAGATCTGCAAGCTGCGGGCGATGACGGAGTTGTGGGATCGGATCGGGTCTGAGCGCTACGGCGTCGCCGACGACCGCGCTCGACGCTTCCGCTACGGCGTGCAGGTCAATTCGCTCGGCCTCACCGAGGCCCAGCCGGAGAACAACGTGCAGCGGATCGTCCTGGAGATGCTGGGCGTGACGTTGTCGAAGCGGGCCCGGGCACGGTCGGTACAGCTGCCGGCGTGGAACGAGGCGCTCGGGCTCCCGACGGCGTGGGATCAGCAGTGGTCGTTGCGGATGCAACAGGTGCTCGCATACGAGACAGACCTGTTGGAGTACGACGACCTGTTCGACGGTTCGACCGTCGTCGAGACCAAGACGGCAGAGCTGCGTGATGCCGCTCAGGCAGAGCTGGACGACGTCTTGGCGCTGGGAGGGGCGTTCGACGCGGTCGACGTGATCAAGGCACGGCTGGTGGCGTCGATGGCCGAGCGCACCCGGCGGATCGAGTCCGGCGACCTGACAGTTGTCGGCGTCAACGCCTTCACGGAAGCGGCGTCGTCCCCGCTCGGCGGCCGCGGTGCGATCCTCACGGTCGATCCCGGCGTCGGCGCAGAGATGGCGGAAGATGTGCAGGCGTGGCGTGCGGGTCGCGACCAGACAGCCGTTGACGTGGCGCTCGCGGAGCTACGGCGCGCCGCGAGCTCGAGCGACAACGTGATGCCGGCCACTCTGACGCTGGCGCGCGCGGGCGGCACGACGGGCGAATGGGGCGATGTCATGCGCGAGGTGTTCGGCGAGTACCGCGGTCCAACGGGCGTGGGCGGGGCGCGTGCCGCCACGACGCAAGGGCTGGCGGAAGTCGCCACGCGTGTGCGCGCCCTGCCCGGCGGACCCGTGCGCCTGCTGGTCGCCAAGCCGGGGCTCGACGGGCACTCCAACGGCGCCGAGCAGATCGCCCTCGCGGCCCGGGACGCGGGGATGGAGGTGATCTACTCCGGCATCCGGATGACGATCTCGCAGATCGCGGCGTCGGCGCGCGACGAGGATCCCGACGTGGTGGGCGTGTCGATCCTCTCCGGCTCGCACATGGAGCTCGTGCCCCAGCTGGTCGCGGCGATCCGCGGGGAGGGCGTCGCCGCCCCGGTCGTGGTGGGGGGAATCATCCCCGAGGCGGACCGCACCCGACTGCTCGGGTGTGGCGTCGCCGCCGTCTACACACCGAAGGACTTCGAGCTGGCAAGGCTGATCGCCGACATCGTCGATCTCGCAACAGCACACCGGGTGTCTGACACCTTCGAAGAAGGTGTCTGACACCGGGTTTCAGACTCGGACGGGCACGCGCTCGCGGTCGATCCAGGCTTCGAGCGTCGGGCCCGACTCGAAGCTCGTGATCAGGGCGTACCGGGGAGCGTCGCCGTTGTGCACGACCACGTGCCACAGGCGCTGCGTGTCGACCACGTAGCGGGCACCCTTGTTCAGCGGCACGCGGCGCTCGGTGGCCGGATCGGGCAACCCGTCGCCACCATTGTCCATCAGCAACATGTAGCTCTCGGGATGGTCGGTCAGCTCGACCCACGTGCGCACGACCCAGCCCTCACCGTCAGGGTTGAAGCGGTTGTTGTCATCGCGGTGGATCGACCGGATCGCCGTGTCGCGGTCTTGCGGCTCGAGCTTGATCAACCGCACGCGGCCGAAGTTCGCCCCGACGGCGTCGACGTAGGCGCGGAGCGTGGGCGTCAGCTCGGCGTTCGAGGTCCACAGCGCGTCCTTGTCGGTCTTGCCCTTGTCCCAGAAGCCGCGGCAGTCGAGCTCGCCGTCGGCCGACGCCAGCGGCGCGAAGTTGGTGTCGCCGCCGGACTTCCAGTCCATGTACTCGACCGACTCCCACTCGGAGGGTGGCACGTCGACGGGCATCGGCAGCAGCTCGACGAACCCATCGGCGGCGAGCGCCTCCATGCGGTAGTGGTCGGTATCGAGCGGGATCTTCACGCTCCAGTGGTCATGGGTCGGCCAAAAGCTCATGATCCATCCAGTCTACGAACGGGCGCGAGCCCGCGGCAGGGCACTTGGTCCCATACCGGTCGTCCTGAACCGCTCACGGCTCGGACGTGCTCGACGGCGGCTCGGTCGGAAGCGACTCGACCATCACCACGTCGGTCGGGATCTCGAGCACCTGGCCGATCTGCAGTGTCTCGCCACCGTCGGCCAGACCGTTGATCCTCACGATCTCCGATGGTGGCACGTCGAAGCTGCGGGCGATCACGGCCAGGTTGTCGCCGGGCTTGACCTCGTAGAACCTTCGACGGCTGTCGGGCGTCGTCGTGGTCGTGGTCGTGGACGTGGTCGTGCGGATCGGCGGCAGCGTCTCCGCCGCGCCGCTCGGGCTCGGGCCGCACGCCGACGCAACCAGCATCACTAGCGTGACGACGACACTCGGAAGCAACACCGCCCGGTGCATGACAGCGCGATGGTACGTCCCGCGCTGCTTACAGGCGTCGATCGCGCGTCGTCACCAACGGACGATCGACGTCTCACGCGCGTATGCCTCGACCCGCTGCGCGGCGAGGCGGCCGGAGATCAGCACGAACGGCACGCCCGAGCCGGGCACGGTGCACGCACCGGCGAAGATCAGCCCGGGCACGCGGCGGTCGACGTTGCTCGGCCTGAACGGTCCCGACTGGAGCACCGTATGGCTCAACGACCACGGCGTGCCGCGCTCGAGCCCCATCGCCTCCCAGTCGAGTGGGTCGAAAATGCGTTCGACAACGACATCGGTCGGGTACCCGAGCTGGCCGACGCGGCGTCTGAGGTCGTCGGCGAGCCTCGTGCCATCGCGTGCCCAATTGACCCTGCCGTCGAGGTTCGGCACGGGTTCGAGGGCATGCACGGTCGCGCAACCGGCCGGCGCCGCCACCGGATCGCCCGCCGACTGCATGGTGACGAGCATCGTGGGATCGCTCATGCGGACGCCGCGCTTGATCACCGCCTTGAACGCGTCCTCCCACTGGTCGCCAAAGTGGAGGTTGTGCATCGTCGCGTCGGCAGGTGGCTCGCCACGCACACCGGCGACCCACAACAGGCAGGACGGCGCGTACTTGCCTCGGCGCGCCACTCGAGGCGCATCGACGCCGCCCAGCAGCGTTCGATACGCGACTGGCAGATCGGCGTTGCACACCACGGCGTCGGCGGCGATGCGTACGGAGCCACCGATCTCGACACCCGTCACGGCATTGTCGCCGCCGCGCAGGATGCGCGTAACGGGCGTCTCGTAGCGGATCGTGGCGCCCGCGTCCGCGATCGCGCGTGCGAGCGCGGTGGCGACGGCGTGCATGCCGCCGCGCGCGGTGAAGACGCCGCCGATGCTGTCCATGTGCGTTCGCAAGGCGAACATCGCCAGCGCGTCCTGCGGCGCCAGTCCGGCCTGGAGTGATTGGAAGCTGAACACCCGCTGCAGGCGCTCGTCCGCGAAGAAGGAGGCGAGCTTGGTGTCGAGCCGCTTGAAACCGCCCTTGCGGAGCATTTGAGCGATCGGCAGCAAGTTGCGACCGACATGAAGCGTCTTGTCGTAGTTCGCGTGTACGAACGACGGCGAGAAGATCGCGTAGATCTCGTCGAGCCATGCGCAGAACTCGCCGAAGGCGGCCGCGTCACGAGCGCCGGCGAAGTCGCGGATCTCGGCGACCATCTGGTCGCGGTCGTGGCGAGCATGCAGCACCGAGCCGTCGGCGAACGTCGCCCGGTACATCGGATCGAGCGGTTCGATCACGAGGTAGCGCTCGATGTGGGCGCCCGCCGCCGCGAACGTGGTTCGCAGCAGGTCGGGCATCGTGATCATCGTCGGTCCGGTGTCGATGTGGAACCCCGCCTCCGCAAAGACGCCTGCCCGCCCGCCTGGCACGAGCTCGCGTTCCAGCACCGTGACGTCGTGGCCGCGGCGCACCAGGTTGGCGGCGGCGGCAAGGCCGCCGAGCCCGGCGCCGATCACGACGACACGCACGTCAGACCTCGCGCTGGCTCACGAACTCGGCGAGCGCAACCAGCTCGGCAATTGCCTCGGGAGCCAGGTCGACGTCGCACAGCGCGGCGATCGCGCGTGCGGAGAGTTCCGCGATCGCCGCCTCGAGAGCGGCCAGCGCGCCGGTCTCCACCAGCACGGTCTGGATCGCGGCCACGCCGGCATCGCTCAACCCGGGTTGGCCGACGGTCGCGAGCAGGTCTCGCTGTGCGGGTGTTGCCACCGCCAGGGCGCGCGCCAGCAGGGGCGTCGGCTTGCCTTCCCGGAGGTCGCCACCGACCGGCTTGCCGGTCGTGCGCTCGTCGCCGAACGCGCCCATCACGTCGTCGCGCATCTGGAACGCATCGCCGAGCGGGAGTCCATACGCGCTGAGGCGCGGTGCCATCACGTCGAACCGGTCGGGTGCAGCAAGCGCGGCGCCGAGGTGCAACGGCCGTTCGATCGTGTACTTGCCGGACTTGTACCGGCAGATCCGTTCGGCATGCGCGAGATCGCGTACGCCTTGCACCGAGCCCAGCATGTCGAGCACTTGGCCGACGTTGAGCTCGATCCGCAGCTCGTTCCAGATCCGCCACGCGGTCGCATTGGCATCCGCCATCAGCTGATCGGAATACACGAACGCGAGGTCGCCGATCAGGATCGCCATCCCGTCGCCGAACCGGCGCGCCTCACCCGCCCAGCCTGCATCCCCGTGACGGCCGGCGAACATGCGATGCGTAGTCCGCTCGCCACGCCGACTCTCGGCATCGTCCATCACGTCGTCGTGAAACAGCGCGAACGCGTGCATCAGCTCGAAGGCGGCGCCGGCGTCCGTGACGATCGCATCGTCGGGAGCCCCGCCGCACCCCACGTACGCCCAGTGGCAGAAGGCCGGCCGCAGGCGCTTTCCACCCAGGAGCACGAGCCGCCGTATCTCGGTCATCGGTTCCCGCAGATCGGGGTCGAACGCCGCCCAGCGGTCGAGCTCGGGGGCGAGGAATTGCTCGAGCCGGTGCTCGACGCGATCGGCGATCGACCTCAGGCTGGCGGGCGCGTCGAATGACACCACGCCGAGGCTACGGGCGCTGCCCGCTATCGGCTCGGGGCTTGGGACTCGGAGCCCTCGCCGCTGTCGAGGTCGGCAATCACCTCGTCGATGCGGATGCGGGCCGCCGAGATTCGGTCGCGGCACAGGCTGATCAGTTCGGCTGCGCGCGCGACGCGCTCGGCGAGCCGGTCGACGTCGACGTCGGAGCTCTCGAGCTCGCGCAGGATCGAGTCGAGCTCAGTGAGTGCTTCGGCGTAGCCGGGCTTGCCGGTGTCGGGGTTCACGCATCCTCACGCTGGTTCGGGGTCGTCGCCACCGTACTGGCGACCTCACCGTCGGCGAGCCGGGTGAGGATCGAGTCGCCCGCTGCGAGCTGATCAACGGAGCGCACGACGTCGCCGGCCCCGGTGTACGTGATGCTCCAGCCGCGCTGGAGGAGGTTGACCGGGTCGAGCAGCGACAGCCGCGCCGCCAGCGCGTCGAGGTGCCGCTGCTCGGCGGCGACGGCCTGCGGCGTCCGACGTGCTAAACGGTCGCTGGCGACGCCAAGGCCGCTCGCTGCCGCGTCGAGCCGGCGAGCCGGAGCCGCGCGCAGACGGTCGACCCGCGTGGAGAGCCGTTCATCGGCGCGCCCGACGGCGGCGTGTGTGCGACGGGCGATGCGATGCGCACGGTCGGACAGCGAGCCGGCGAGGCGACCGAGGTCGTGACGGGCGACGGCCGTGATCGCGTCCCAGGAGCGTTCCGTCGCGACCTGGAAGGCGTGGACGGCCTCGATCAGCGCACCGGCGCAAGCAGTCGGCGTCTTCAGCGCGGTGTGGGCGACCTCGTCGGCGACGCTGCGGTCCACCTCGTGACCGAGGCCGGTGAGGACCGGGATGGGGCTCGTGACGATCGCCATCGCGATCGATTCGGCGTCGAACGTCGCCAGCTCGTTGCGCGCCCCGCCGCCGCGGATCACGACGACGCAGTCGAGATCGGGGCGCCGTGTCAGCGTGCGGATGGCGGCGGCGACCATCGGCTCTGCCCACTCGCCTTGCACGCGGGCATCGCAGATCGAAAGGTGGAACCCGTAGCCGCTGCGGTCGATCTCGTCGCGGAAGTCGTGCCACGCCGCCGAGCCGACGCTGGCGACGACGCCGACGCGCAGCGGGATCGGCGACAGCGGCTTGGCGCGATTGGCGTCGAACAGGCCGGCGGCGACGAGGCGCCGGACGACCTGGTCGCGCGCCTGCGAGAGTTCACCCAACGTGAAGCGAGGATCGATTCCCGCCATCTTCAGGCCGAGACGACCGGTCGGGGCGTAGAAGTCGAGCTGTCCGAAGATCCGGACCTTCATCCCGTCGGCGAGCTCGAGCCGGCTGCGCTTCAGGAGCGGCGTGAGATTGCGTCGCATCGGCGCGAACAGGGACACGTTGAGCACGGCCCGGCCGTTCCCGCCGTCCTCGACGAGCGCGAAGTAGGTATGTGCGCCGCGCATCTGCAAGCCGTCTATCTCGCCACGCACCCAGACGCCGTCGTCGAACCCACGCCGCAGTTGGCGGTTGATGGCCTCCGCCAGCTCGCCGACCGAGTACGTGGGGTTCGACGCGTCGTCGTACGGCTCGTCGCCGAAGTCGAAGGCCGGCTGGCTCACGTGCTCAAGTCTGCCGGATCGCGACAGCAGACCTGCGAAGCTGACGAGGTGGGCGACTCCCCCGATCACGTGTTCCACCGGGCGCACGACCGGCCTGTGGCGGTGAGCGGCTCGGGCAGCACGATCACCACGTCCGACGGACGCCAGTACCTCGACGGTGCCGGCGGCGCGGTCGCCAGCTCGATCGGGCACGGGCGCGCCGAGGTCGTCGCGGCAATGGCCGCCCAGGCGGAACTGCTCGAGTACGTCCACGCCACGCAGTTCACGACGGAGGCGGTGGCGCGCTTCGCCGGTCACGTCGCCGAGGTCGTGCCCATCGGCGACGCACGTGTGTTCCCCGTCAGTGGCGGCAGTGAAGCCAACGAGACGGCACTGAAGCTCGCCCGCGCCTACCACCTCGCCAACGGTGAGACCGACCGGCACGTGATCCTCGCGCGGCATGGTGCGTATCACGGCAACAGTCGTGGCGCACTCGACGCGTCGAACCGGGCGGCGGTCACCGCCGGCTACGAGCCGTGGCTGGGCCAGACGGTGCGCGTGCCGCTCGCCAACCCGTATCGCGACGACCGAAGCGGAGCGGACCACGCGGCAGAGGTCGACCGGGTCATACGCGCGACCGGCCCCGACCGGGTCGCCGCGCTCATCGCCGAGCCGGTGAGCGGCGCCACGCTGGGCGCCGTCGTGCCCTCAGACGACTACTGGCCGGAGGTATCGGCGGTGCTCAGGTCCCACGGCGTGTTGCTGATCGCGGACGAAGTGATGACCGGCTTCGGTCGCACGGGTCGCTGGTTCGGCATGGACAACTGGGGAGTGCAGCCGGACATCCTCACCTCTGGCAAGGGTGCGTCGAGCGGCTATTGGCCACTCGGACTGTGCGTCGCTTCGGGTCATGTCTACGACACCGTCGACACCGCCGACACGTTCGCCCACGGTTTCACGTGGTCGCATCATCCGGTCGGCGCCGCCGTGGCCGACGCCGTGCTGAGGGTGATCGAGCGCGAGGGTCTGGTCGAGCGGTCGCGCACGATGGGCGAGGCCTGCCGTTCGCGGCTGAGCGCACAGCTAGGCGAACATCCGCATGTCGGTGAGGTGCGCGGGATCGGCCTGCTCAACGCTGTCGAGCTGGTCGCCGACCGGCGCACGAAGGAACCCTTCGCGCGTGCCGACGGCGTGACCGAGCGGATCACCTGCGCCGCTTTCGAGCGCGGCCTCACCGTGTATCCGTGCACCTCGGCGGTGGACGGCAATGTCGGCGATGCGCTGATTCTCGGACCACCGCTCAGCGTGACGGAGGCCGAGCTCGACGAGATGGTCGACCGACTCGTAGCAAGCGTGCTGGCAACGCTTCCCGGTGCCTGAGCCAAGACGAGACTGGCTCTATGCGCCGAGGCGGCGGATGTTGTCAGGCGTCAGATCGTCGTTACCCTCGTCGTCGCCGTCGTCTCCGCCGCCGAGCTCTGGCAGCTCGGTGAACAGCTGGCCGTCGATCGCCAAGTTGCGCTCGCGCCGCACGGCGTCGAGCTGCTGGAGCGGCTTCACGAGCTGACGCCGCCGGGGACCCATCAGCTCCTCGAACTGGCGGTCGAGCTGGGTGAACTTGGCGTGCACCTTCTCGAGCTGCTCGTTGTACTTTCCCCACTGCACACCGAACTTGCCAATCAACGCGAGGATCTGATCGCTGGTCTGCTCGATGACGAAGTTGTCGTAGGCCTGGCGAATCACGCCCAGGAACGCGAAGAGGGTCAGCGGCGAGCACATCACGACGCGCTGCCCCATCGCCTCGTCGATCAGGCTCGGATCGCTCTCGTGGATGAATCCCGTGAGCTGCTCGTTGGGGAGGAACATGAGCACGTAGTCGACCGAGTGACGTGCGGACTCGCGGGCATAGTCGCGGCGCGCCAGCTCACGCACACGGGCGCGCACGTCACGCATGAAGGCGGCACGCTGCGCCTGGCGCTCTCCGTCGGTGTTGGCATCGAGGTAGCGGAGGTACCCGGCCATCGGGAACTTGACGTCCATGTACAGCTCGTGCCCCTTGGGCAGCGGGAACGTGAAGTCCGGCCGCCCGCCCGCGCCCTCGAGCTGCGTCTGCTTTCGATAGTTGACGTTCTCGACGAAGCCGGCCAACCGCAGGACGTCCTCGGCCATCCGCTCGCCCCACTGACCGCGTGCGGTCGGTGAGGCCATCGCCTCACGCAGCGCCTGCGCCGACTGCGACAGCGCGTGCGTTACCTCGGCGTGGCTGCGCAGCGACTGGTCGACCTGGCCGAACCGCTGGGCGCTCTGTTCGGCCAGTCCGGCGACCATCGCGCTCAGCTTCTCGAGCTCGGTGCGCATCTCGACGCGCACCTGGTCGAGCCGCGAGTCGATCACCTGTTGCTTGGCGCCGAGCTCAGCGACGGACTGCTGGCGCGCCTGCTGGGCGACGGCGCCGAGCTGCTCGCGGCCCAGGACCGCCGCCTGCTCGATGGCGGCGTGCACGGCGGCATCGCGTTCGGCGCCTGACTGGGCGCGGAGCTCGACCAGCGCCAGCGCCACCGCATCTCGCACAGACTCGTCGGCGGGCCGGCTCGCGCATGCGGCGGCGAGCCGGCGGCGCGCGACCTCCATCCCGGCCAGCGCGGCAGCCACCCCAACGGCCACCACGATCACGACGACTGTGAGCGTTTCCATGCGTCACATGATGACCAGAGGGTGTGACAACGGGCGCGGACCCTCCTGCCCAGACGCTCGCGACCTGCGCTGACGACGGTCAGACCGGTGTCGGGATCACGAAGCAGCGGTCGCCGAGCGCGCCCATCGCGTACTGCTCGTAGTCGACGCCGAAGTCCCGATAGAGCACACGGCAGCGGTTGCTCCAAGCCAGCGCCTCGGGATCGGAGATGCGGTGCACGACCTGCATCACGCCTTCCTCGAACACGCGGTACTCGGCCCAGGTACCGGGGAAGTCCTTCACGCAACCGATCTCGATCGTCGGTCGGCCGCTCACCGCCATGCGCCGCAGCCGATGACGGTGCGTGTGCCCGGCGGCGTAGGCGATTGCGTTCGGGTGGCGGGCACAAACGGCATCCAGCGTCTCGCTGGAGTCCGGGTGCAGCCCGAAGTAATCGTCGCTGCGCCGCTCCGCGCCGGCGCCGCCCGGTACCCACTGCTGATGGTGCCCGAGGAGCAACGTGCGGCCAGCGGTCGCGAGGTGATCGTCGAGCCACTCGATCTGCGCCGGCTTCAGCGCCCCGGGTGTGGCGCCCGGGATCGTGGTGTCGAGCAGCGCGATCGCCAATCCGGGCAGCTCGATCCACTGGTCACTGGCGTAGGCGTCCTGGCCATGGTGCGCGTCGTGGTTGCCGCGCACGGCGTGGAGCCGGTCCCCGAACGCGCTCCTGTAGCACGCTTCGAACGCCTGCCACTCGCTGTCGGCGCCGTCGTTCGAGAGGTCGCCTTTGACGATCACCGCAGCGGGGTCGATCCCCGCGATCTCGGCTACTGCGGCTGCGTTCATCACCTCGGGGTACGCCGCTTCACCGGGTGCCCGGCGCAGGATCGGTCCCTTCCTGTGATCGTCGATCCGTCCGCACTCCGTCTCACCGAAGTGCACGTCGTTGACGGTCGCGAATCGGCACAGGAGCTCTCCCCCCGGTCGCGCCAGTGTGTTGGCGGCGATGCCGTTGAACTCGTAGTCGGCACCAGGGCGCAGCTCGTCGTATCGGAAGGTCTCCTCGCCGAGGTGCAGGACGACTGTGTCGTCGGCGACGGTGGTCAGTTCGAAGGTGTCGACAGCCATCTCAGCGCCAGGGCCGGTCGGCTGCGGCCATGCGGTCGCGCTGCCACCACCGTCCGCTGAACCGCCAGGCCATGGTTTGTGAGTACTGCGGTTGGACCACCGAGTTCTGACGCGGCCACATCGCCTCCAGCGCAGCGGCGATCGCCGCCGCTTCCTCGTGGGTCGGCGCGGGCCTGATCGAACTCGCGGACACGCCAAAACCCTAGCGAACCCACCCTTGCGCGCCGACGGCTCGCACCACCTCGCGTCAGGTGCGCGTCAATCATGTCGTCATTCGGAAGTCATTGCCGACGCTCGGTATCCAGGCCACCACCGAGCCCTCTGTATGTACTGGCCGCGCAGTCCGCGGCCCCAGACAGAAAAGGCGAAACATGGCAACTGCAGCTCGCAAGCGGACATCGTCGTCTCGGCGGCCGGCACGGAACAAGGCGAACGAGGCACCCAACGCCCAGCTCGACAACCCGCTCTACCTCCCCCGGCTCGATCTGCTCGAGCTCGGGGCGCGGGCGATGCAGGGCGCCGGTCCCGAGTATTCGGAGATCCTCGAATCGATCTGCGGCACAGTCGACGACTCGCAGCCGGTGGAGCAGTACGACGGCACGCTCGGCGTCACGACCGCGTTCGTGAACGCACACCAGAAGCAGGCGATCCAGGTCCAGTGGAACGACAACCTGGGGACCATCTACACCAACCCCGGCGACGTCAACGGCGTGCGTTGGGGCAGCGGCACGATGATCAGCGCCGACCTGATGTTGACGTGCGGGCACCTGTTCGACGTCGACCCGAACGGTTGGACGGTGCCGCGTCAGAACGGCACGAGCACGGCGATCTCACCGCAGGAGATCGCCACCAACATGCACGTCAACTTCCTGTATCAGGTCGACCCGTCGGGCACGTTGCGCGCCGAGCAGCGCTTCCCGATCACACAACTCCTGGAGTACCGCCTCGGTGGGCTGGACATGGCGATCTGCCGCATCGGCGGCAACCCCGGCAACACGTACGGCTGGACCGAGGTCTCGGCAACGAACCCGGTGGCGGGCGAGATGCTCGCGATCCTCGGCCACCCTGCCGGGCAACCGAAGCGGATCGAAGCCGGGCCGTGCACGTCGATCTCGTCGACGACTGTCCGCTACAACGACATCGACACGCTCGGCGGTAACTCCGGCTCCGGCATCTTGCAGGCTACGACCGGTCGGGTGCTCGGCGTGCACACGAATGGTGGATGCAACTCGGCCGGCACGGGAACGAATTCGGGGGTGGCGATCGCCGCCATACGCGGCGCGTCGCCCACGCTGCAAGCGCTGCCTGCAGGCTCGCAAACGGCCGCGGCCGACGACAACATCCTCACCACCGTGGCAGCCGACGTCCAGGCCACCATCCTGGCGTCGGACACGATCAAAGCGCTCGATCAGCTCCAGACCCGGCTCGCCGCCGACGTGCTCGGCACGCTGCGCGCGGCGGACACTACGCGCGCGTCGGACATCGGCACGATCAGGGCGCTCGACCAGCTCCAGACAGCGCTTGCCGCCGACCTGCTCGGCACGACAGTCGCGAGCGACGTGTTCACGAGCGCAGGCGCGGACGATCCCAACAACACGCTGCGCGAGGTGATCGTGGATCCGGGTGACTTCATCGTCGATCCGCCCTTCCTCGGCGGCTTGGGTGCGCTGCTGGGCGGGCTCGGTCGCCTCGGTGGGTTGCGCCCGCTCGTCCTTGCCGGCGCATCGGCGCTCGACGCGGCCGGCGGCGAGGCGGTCGAGGGTGAAGAGGGTGGCGGCGTGATCGCACAGCTCGAGACCGTGATCGAAGCCCAGCGGGCGGTGCTCGCCAGCCTCGAAACACTGCTCGTCACGCTCGCCTCGATCGCCGAGTGAACGTACCCAGCACACGCCTCGGTGGCGGCAGGTTGGCGCGATCTTCGCGGTCGCGCCAACCGATGCCTCGCGCTATCGGCCGATACAGGAAGGGAATCCGATGATCGGAATCGTTTCGCACGACGAAGACCTGCACGCCGTCACAGTTCGATCACACCTGGAGTCGCTCGGCGTCGGCGCCGTCCAGATCGACACTGCCGACGTGCCCGACCGTGTCGCGTTGACGACGTGGACGCGACCGGGTGGCGACTGGTCCGCCGAATGGGGCGTCGGCGGTGTCGACGCACGTGACCTGCGCGTCATGTGGTGGCGCCGCCCGCAGCCGTACACGCCCTCCGCGGACGTGACCGGCCAGCAGGACCGCATGTTCGTGGTCGGCGAGTGCGCGGCCGCGGTTTCGGGATTGTGGTCGTGCCTCGACGCGGTGTGGGTCAACGATCCCGACCGAGACGAGGCCGCGTCGCGGAAGATGTGGCAGCTGAAGGTCGCCAGCGAGCTGGGGTTGCGCGTGCCACGGACGTGCATGACGAACAGCCCGAAGCGGGCGCGCGAGTTCATCGCCGGTGAGGCTGGTGACGTGATCTACAAGGCATTCAGCGCTACGCCCGAGACGTGGCGCGAGACGCGCATCATCACCGAAACGCAGATCGCTCAGCTCGACCAGGTGCGTTTGGCGCCGGTGATCTTCCAGGAGGCGATCACAGGCGGATGCGACGTGAGGGTCACGGTGGTCGGTGACCGCGTGTTCCCCGCACAGATAACCGGTCCGGCGGACGGCTACGAGTACGACTTCCGTCTCCACACCGCACAGTCGGCGATCACACCCATCGAGCTGCCCGACGCGTTGACGGCGGCATTGCTGTCACTGATGCGCCGACTCGGGCTCTGGTACGGCGCGATCGACCTTCGACGGGCGCGCGACGGTGAATACGTGTTCCTCGAGATCAACCCCGCGGGGCAATGGTTGTTCGTCGAGTACGCGACCGATCAGCCGATTTCACTTGAGCTGGCGGCGTTGCTCGCACGGCTCGATGGTGAGCAACGCCGCGCGGCGTGACCCCGCGAGTCAGCGCACGCGAGAATCTGATCGGCTAGGCACCTGTCCGATCGGAGGATTCATGCTCACCCCACTTGCCGACCTACCGGCTGGCGTCATCGGGTTCGAGGCGTCAGGCAAACTCCTCGAAAGGGACTACCAAGACGTTCTGCTGCCGGCGATCCAGAAGGCCGCCGCCGACGGCGAGGTCAG
>DASQTR010000229.1:0-9213 GCA_035641795.1 Ilumatobacter sp. | reverse complement strand
CTACTCGGTCGACGGCGTGTGGCTCGTGCCCCACTTCGAGAAGATGCTGTACGACCAAGCGCTGCTCGTGCGCCTCTACCGTCAGGCGCACACCGTGTTCGGCATTGACCACTACCGCCAGGTGGTCGACGAGACGATCGAATATGTGCTCCGCGATCTGCGCGATCCCTCGGGTGGTTTCTACTCGGCGGAGGACGCCGACTCACCCGACGAGCAGGGGCACGGGCACGAAGGCCTGTTCCACACGTGGACACCCGCCGAGGTCGGCGCCGCCCTCGAGGGCTGGTCGGGCGAGGACGTCGGCGCCGTGCTCGACTGGTTCGGCATCACGCCCAGCGGCAACTTCGAGGGGCGCTCGATCCCCAACCGGCTCACACACCGGGGCGATCTCGTTCGGCCGGAACTGATCGAGCAGGCGCGGCGTCTGCTGTTCGAGGCGCGCCAGCGGCGACCCCGTCCCGGCCTCGACGACAAGATCCTCACCGAGTGGAACGCGCTCTTCTTGTGGGCGCTGGCCGACGCCGCGGCCGCATTCCAGCGGCCAGACTGGACGCAGGCCGCCGTCGCCAACGGCGAGTTCCTACTTCGCGAGCTGCGTGACGATCGCGGCCGCTGGCGGCGCTCGTGGCAGGCCGAAGGCACGCCGCCTGCGCGGCACCAGGCGCTCGCCGCTGATCACGCCGCGCTCGTGCTGGCGTTTCAGCGGCTCGGCGAGCTGACCGGCCAGGCCCGCTGGATCGACGCCGCGCTGGCCACGGCGGACACGATGCTGGATTGGTTCTGGGACCCGGTGCACGGGGGGCTGTACACCACCGCCGAGGACGCCGAGGGTCTGATCGTCCGCCAGAAGGATCTGTTCGACAACGCCACGCCGTCGGCCAACTCGATGGCCGCCGACGGACTACTGCGACTCGCAGCCCTGACGGGCGAGCAGCGCTACCGCAACCATGTCGATCGCATCCTGCAGCTGCTCGGCACGGTCGCCACGCAATACCCCGGCGCAGCCTCGAACGCGGTACTGGCGATCGAGACCCGCGCCAGAGGCCTGGTCGAGCTGGCGATCGTCGGGGACGCACCCGATCTCGTCCGCGTCGCCCAGGTGTTGTGGCGGCCCGACATCGTGTTGGCATGGGGTGAGCCGTTCGACTCCCCGTTGTGGCACGGTCGGCGCGACGGTTTCGCCTACCTCTGCCGCGACTTCACCTGTCAGGCGCCTGTGTCGGACCCGGAGGCGCTCTACGAGCAGATCACTGGCCAGGCGCCGCCTGACGGTTCGCCCATCCGCCACGCCGGATGATCTGCTCGGGCGGGCGGCCGGGCCTCCCGGCGCTCGTGCCGTAGCCCTCTGACTTGCCCGGGTCGGCCGGATACCCGAGCGCCAAGGCGCCGAGCAACTCGAGTCCGTGCGGGACACCGAGCGCCTGACGCAGCTCGCGCTCACCCTTGAAAACGCCGAAGAACAGCGCACCGACCCCGGCATCCTCGGCGGCGAGGAGCAGGATCATGATCGACATCGCCGTGTCGATGGTCCAGTACGGGGCCGGCCACGCCTCCGCCCCGACACCGAGACCTGTCGCCGACTTGTCCGGCTCGGAGTAGCGGTCGACGTACGCCTTGGCATCGGCGAACGGGAGCAGGATCACCGGCGCCTCCAGCAGTCCCTGCCACTTGAAGCGCCCGCGTCGCATCGGCGGCAGCGTGATGTCCCAGAAGCGGGCGGTCTGCTCGGCCTCCAACGCGACGACGTGCCAGCCCTGGGTCTTGCCCGCGCTCGGCGCGCGGTTGGCCAGGTCGACGAAGTGCTCGAGCATGCCGTCGGGCAGCGGATCGGGCTTGAACGACCGCGTCATCCGCCGCCGGCGGACGACGTCGGCGAACTCGGCCATCTCGATTCGTTTACCGCTGGCCGAGCTTGACGAGATCCTCCGCCATGGTCCAGCCGTACACCACCATCGCGTCGCCGGCGTTGGGGTCGACGGCGGCGAACATCTTCACGATCTCGCGATCGAGTTTCTCTGGCTTCGCCGACTCGAAGTCGAGGTAAGCGGACTGCCCGTGGTGGGCAACGAAGCGCTCAGCCTCGTAGGTGCTGTCGACCCCGAAGCGCTTGGCGAGCCGGCGACCCCACGCCCGCTCCTCGCCCACCGCCCGGCTGCCGGGGGAGGGCGTGACCTGATCCAGCTTCTCGAACGCATCGAGCGCGTCCGGCACCGCGAAGCGTGATCCGATGACGACATCTTCGTCGGGGAAGGCCATCAGCGCCCGGTGGTACGCCTCGTGCATCAGACCCCGCAGCACCGTGTCGCGCTTGGAGTGGCGACGCACACTCAGCATGCCGATCAGCACGCACGGGGTGCCACCGATGCGCTCGAGCGTGGAGAACATGAAGCCGTGGAGCTTGCCCTCGATCCGGGCTGTCGTGGCGAGGACCCAGTCCTCTTTCGCCTTGGAAATAGCCCCGATATCAAATGCGCCACCCATCGATCCCATCTCATCGAGATCGCCGTCGGTGAGCGCACTCGCATCGTTGGTGACTACTGAGACCGCCATGTCCCCTCTTCTCGACCACTGGTTCCGGAGCCGAGCGGACCGGTCGCTTCGCTCCTTGTCATTTCCGCTCGGATCCTCCACGTTTTTCACGGTCGGCCCGCCGTGGCGCGCCCTTGCGACGCACCATTCTGCCACCGAAAACGACCGGTTTCACAATGGGTGCGACAACATGCCTGGCACCCCGCCATCTAGAGCAGGACGGCCTCATGACCGAACGCCATGCGCAGCTCGCCCGCGGCGCGGTCGATGTCGACCCGGAACTCGTCCGAGAGTCGGAGTACCTTGCCGCGGCCGAGCTCGATCAGCACCACCGAATCGCCCGGATGATCACGCAGAATCCGCTTCAGGCGCTGAATGCGAAGCTCGTCGAGTGCATGGCTCGGCAGCGCCAGCCGCAACGAGGCGGCGGCGTTCTCGGCGAGCCCCGCCAACACCCGGATGTCCAGGGCGATCAGCCCGAAGCGTGACTCGTCGCGCTTGTCGAGCCGGCCCTTGACGGCGACGATGGTGTCGTCCTCCAGCTTGTGGCCCTGCTCCTGGAGCATGCGCGGGAACACGGTGACCTCGATCGTCGCCTCGAGATCCTCGAGCACGAACACGGCCATCTGGTCGCCGCGCTTGGTGAACTTGCGCGCCAGACCGGTGACGACGCCGCCCACCAGGACCTGAGCGCCGTCTTCGAGCTCGTCGAGCTCGGCGATGCTGTTGTCGACCTTGCGCTTGAGCGCCCCCTCGACCCCGAACAGCGGGTGGTCAGACACGTACAGGCCGAGCATCTCCTTCTCCGCCCGCAGGCGGTCCCCCTTGTCGAACTCGATGTCGGGGATCGGGCAGCGCTCGTCGAAGCCCGTGGCCGCCGAGGCTCCGACCTCCCAGTCACCGAACAGGCTCATCACCCCGCGGTCGCGCTCGCGGCGACGTTCGAGGGTGACGTCGATGATCTGCTCGAACGCGGCGAGCAAGCCGCGCCGCGGGTGGCCCAGCCGATCGAAGGCACCCGCCTTGATCAGTGACTCGACCGTGCGCTTGTTCAGGGCTGGTTCGGGGACCCGCTCGGCGAAGTCGTGGAAGGACTCGAAGGGGCCGTTCGCCTCGCGCTCCACGACGAGCAACTCGACGAGACCCTCGCCGACATTGCGGACGGCGGACAGCCCGAACGTGATCGCGCCCGGACTGGCGATCGGCAGCGACACATCGGCCGGTACCCGGTCGGCGGTGAGGGCATCGAAGTCGGCGACCGACCGGTTGATGTCGGGCGTCAGCACCTTGATCCCTGCCGACCGGCAATCCGACAGGTAGACGGCCGCCTTGTCGAGGTTGCTCTTCACGCTCGTCAACAGGCAGGCGAAGTACTCGACCGGGTAGTGCGCCTTGAGGTAGGCGGTCTGGTAGGTGACGAGCCCGTACCCGTAGCTGTGGCTCTTGTTGAACGCATAGTCGGCGAATCGCTCGATGATGTCGAACAACGACTTGCCGAGCTCTCTGCCGTATCCGGTGCGCTCGCAGCCGGACTCGAACGACTCCCGCTCCTTGGCCATCATCTCTCGAACCTTTTTCCCCACGGCCTTTCGGAGCAGATCGGCGTCGGCGAGCGAGTAGCCGGCGAACTTCTGCGCCACGCGCATCACGCTCTCCTGATAGATCATCAGTCCGAAGGTGTCGTGGAGCAGCTCGGCGGCGTCGTCGTGGAAGTACTCCACCGGCTTGCGGCCGTTCTTGCGGTCGGCGTAGTCGTAGTGCATGTTGGCGCTCATCGGGCCGGGCCGGTAGAGCGCGATCAACGCACCCACGTCATGGAAGCTGTTGGGCGTCATCGCCCGCAGCAGCTGCCGCATCGGCGGCGACTCGAGCTGGAACACGCCGATGGTGTCGCCGCGGCCCATCAGGTCGAACGTGAGGCGATCGTCGAGCGGCACGTCGTCGATCGCGAAGTCGGGGTCGCGCGAGCGCCGGATCATCGCCTGTGTGTCGGTGATCACGTCGAGGTTGCGCAGACCGAGAAAGTCCATCTTCAGCAGGCCGAGCGCCTCGACGCCGCCCATCTCGAACTGGGTGACCATCGGCGCGTCGGCCGGATCCTGGCCCGACTCGGGCTTGCGCTGGATCGGCAGGTAGTGCGTCACGGGCTCCTTGGTGATCACCACCGCGGCCGCGTGAATTCCATCCGACCGCTTGAGGCCCTCGAGCCCCTTGGCGACGTCGACCACGCGCTTGACGTCGGTGTCGGTGTCGTACATCGCACGCAACTCGGCCGCCGACTTGTAGCCGTCGTTGTACTTGTCGCTGTGTTCGAAGCAGTACTTGAGCGGTGTGTCACGCCCCATCACGAGTGGCGGCATCGCCTTGGCGATCTTGTCGCCGACCCCGTAGGGGTAGCCGAGCACGCGCGCCGCGTCGCGCACGGCGTTGCGCGCCTTGATCGTGCCGAACGTGATGATCTGAGCGACGTGATCGCGGCCGTACCGGTCGGCGGCGTATCGGATCATCTGGTCCCGGTACCGCGAGTCGAAGTCCATGTCGATGTCGGGCATCGAGATCCGGCTCGGGTTGAGGAAGCGCTCGAACAGCAGGTCGTACTTGATCGGGTCGAGGTCGGTGATGCGCAGGCAGTAGGCGACCGCGCAGCCGGCAGCCGAACCGCGGCCCGGGCCGACCCGGATGCCGCACTCGCGGGCGTAGCGGATGAGGTCCCAGGTGATGAGGAAGTACGACGCGAACCCCATGTCGTTGATGACCTTGAGCTCGTAGGCGACGCGGTCGCGCACCGTGTCGGGTAAGTGCTCGCCCCAGCGCTGGCGAGCCCCGT
This sequence comes from Ilumatobacter sp., assembly GCA_035641795.1. GTDB lineage: Bacteria > Actinomycetota > Acidimicrobiia > Acidimicrobiales > Ilumatobacteraceae > Ilumatobacter. Next base: position 3,857 of record DASQTR010000229.1, on the reverse strand, counting down.
CCCATGCCAGATGGTCGAGGTACGCCCTGTCGTCGGAGAAGCCGGCGGGGATCGGGAAGTTGGGCAGTAAGGCGCCGCCGAAGGTGATGTCGAGCTGGCAGCGCTCGGCGATCCACAGCGTGTTGTCGCACGCCTCGGGGAGCTCCCGGAACAGGTAACGCATCTCGTGTGCGCTCTTGAGGTAGTGCTCCTGGCCCTCGAACTTGAAGCGCTTGGGATCGGTGATGAGCGCACCGGTCTGGACGCACAGCAGCGCGTCGTGCGACTCGTGGTCTTCGCGATGCGTGTAGTGCGAGTCGTTCGTGGCGAGCAGCGGCGCGCCGATGCGAGACGCGATCTCCACCAGCTTGGGGTTGGTGTCACGCTGGGCCTGGAGCCCGTGGTCTTGCAGTTCGACGAAGAGGTTGTCCTTGCCGAAGATCTCCTGGAGCCGGCCCGCCTTCTCGAACGCACCACGCTCGTCGCCCTGCACCAGGGCCTGTAACACGTGCCCGCCCAGGCAGCCGGTGGTGGCGATGATCCCGTCGTGGTAGCGCTCGAGCAAGTCCCAGTCGATCCGCGGCTTGTAGTAGTAGCCCTCGAGGAAGGCGAGGCTCGACAGTTGGATCAAGTTGCGGTAGCCGGCCTCGTTCTCCGCCAGCAGCGTGAGGTGGTAGTAGAGCTTGCGCCCGCCTTCGGTGTCACCGCCCGAGTCGTCGATCCGCCCCCGGCGTGTCGGCCGTTCCGACCTGTGGTCGTGGGCCATGTAGGCCTCGGTACCGATGATCGGCTTGATGCCCTGCTTGTTGCACTCCCGGTAGAACTCGAGCGTGCCGTACATGTTGCCGTGGTCGGTCATCCCGATCGCGGGCTGCCCGTCGGCTACTGCCTTGGCCACCATCTCGTCGAGGCGCGCCGCCCCGTCGAGCATCGAGAACTCGGTGTGGACGTGGAGATGGGTGAACGAATCGGACATGGCTGGCGGGACGACTCTGCCACATGACTCCAAGATGCATGACGACGAGGAATCACAATGGTGTCGTTTGCGAATCTACCCGCCCCCGCGGCAAGCAGCGAGATGCCGCGCAGTGTCAGTCTTCGGCGTCAGCGATACAAGTCAGGGATACAAGTCAGAGATACGTGCCGGGGCGGTCCGGCTGGGCGGGGATCTCCCCGCCTGCCCGCATCTGCGGCGGCATGGCGCCGGGCGGCAGCTGGCGCAGCTGCTCCAGCTGCTGGCGCGCCGCCAGCTGTTGCGCGAACAGCGTCGCCTGGATCCCGTGGAAGAGGCCCTCGAGCCACCCGACCAACTGCGCCTGGGCGATGCGCAACTCGGCGTCGGTGGGCACGGCATCGACGTCGAACGGCAATGCCAGCGAACGCAGTTCCTCCTGAAGGTCGGGCGACAGCGCCTCCGAGAGCTCGCCGACCGAGCGCTCGTAGATCTCGGCCAGCCGCTCGCGGCTGGCCTGGTCGAGAGGTGCATGGCGAACCTCGTCGAGCAGCTGCTTGACCATCGAACCGATCCTCATCACCTTCGCCGGCTCGGTCACCGAGTTCGTCTGCACGTCCTCGTCTGCCTGGGCGTGGGCGCCGGGTTCGACGAGCTCGCCGTGCTCGACTTCGCCATCGCGACGATCGCCGTCACCTGCGTACTCGTGGATCTCGGTGGCCGCATGTTCGCTCATGGTCGATTCCTCACGCCTCCTCCAACAAGTTCAGCCACTGGGCATTCCCGCAAGCAGGGGAACATATACCTCCGCAGGTGTGACCGACCCGTGGCGACACACCAGTTCGAACGGACCGGTGTCGCCCGCGTCGAAGTAGCTCACCGGCTCGTAGGCGACCACGGCCACGTCACCGAGGCGTTGTGCGACCGACGGCGGCACTGTCGGCCCGAACCATCCGTCGGCGATCGACTGTTCGCGCGACAGCACCCAGCCCGATCCGGCGAACTCCGACGACGCTGCCGCGAGCAGCTCGTCGGCGGCGCCGCGCCTGGCATGCAACCAGCGAAAACGGCCCTCGCCCGACTGCATGCCGCACAGCGACAGCAGGCTCGCGCTGGGTTTGACCAGCCGCTCCCCCACCTCGACCTGCCCGTGGTCGGCCGTCACCAGCAAAGCCGCCCGGTCAGGGAGCGCGTCGAGCATGTCGGCCACCAACCGATCGGCCACTCGAAGCTCGGCTTCGTAGTAGTCACCGAAGCCGCGCTCGTGGGCGATCTTGTCGATGCTGCCGTAGTAGGCGTACACGAAGCGTTCACCGGCCCGCAGCAACCTGCGGACGTCGACAGGCATCGAGGAAGCGGCACGCCAGCCGACCGGCACCGACCCACGCAGATGAGCTTCACTGAACGCCGATCCGGTCAGCTCGATGGGGCTGACCACCGGCACCGCCTTGCCCATGAAGGCCGGGAAGCGCTGAACATCGGCGGGCGGGTAGGCGCGGCGCCGGTCGTCGCCGTTGACCGCCCACCGAAGCACGTTGAGGATCTCGCCGCCGAGGACCATGCGGTAGCCGATGAGACCGTGCTCGCCCGGTGTCAGCCCGGTTGCGATCGAGCTCAACGCCGTCGAGGTCGTCGTGGGCGCCACCGTGGTGATGCGGTCGCCTGCCAACGACGAAAGCACTGGCATCAGCGCCGCGTGCTCCTGGAGCTGGTCCCATCCCAAACCGTCGAGGACCAGCAGCACGATCTGGTCGGCCTGCGCCAGCACGGACGGCATCCAGTCGGGCAGGGTGCCGTCCCACGTCACCGGGCCGAGCAGGGCAGGGACGATGCCGCGCACGTTGGCACCGGCGTAATCGGGAACGATCGGCATCGGCGGCATCGGACTCAGTCCAGCATCTCGACGCGACGCCCGCAAAGAAGGTACGGGCGGCGGACGCCCGGATTCGGTCCGCCAACCCCCTACATTGGGGCCGTGCGAGTGTCGACCCGGGGCGACTATGCCTGCCGAGCGTTGCTATCGCTCGCCCTTCGCCAGCACGAGGGCGGACCCACCTCGGTGCGCGACATCGCCGAGCGCACAGGCCTCCCGCAGCCGTACCTGGAGCAGATCCTGCTTGCGCTGAAGGGCGCAGGATTGGTGCGATCGAAACGAGGCGTCGGCGGCGGATACGTGCTTGCCCGGCCGCCCGACGAGATCCGGCTGGCCGAGATCCTGTCCGCCGTCGACGGCCCGATAACGCTCGGCGACTTCGGCGAGCCGCACCAGGACGGCGCCTGCGACCACGAGGGGCAGTGCGTACTGCTGGCCGTTTGGAATCAGGCCGGCGACGTGATGCGCCACCATCTCGAGGGGTACACGTTGGCCACGATCGCCGACATCGCGCGCGGCGAGAGCCCCTGGCCGGCCGCACTCGAGTCGCCTGTCGCTTGAACCGCTAACCGACCTTTGCGTGCAGCGTCGCCAGGCGTGCCTTCAGGTCCGGCGCCAACTCGCTGTCGAACTCAACCGGTTGCCCGGTGCCGGGGTGGACGAAAGCGAGCCGGGCGGCGTGCAGGAACGGTCGCTCGAGCTGCAGCCGCGGGCGGCGCTGGCCGTACACCGGATCGCCGACCAGCGGATGGTTGATCGAGCCGAGGTGAACACGGATCTGGTGTGTGCGGCCGGTCTCGAGCCGGCATTCCAGCAACGCCAGCTCGGCAGGCCGGTCGAAGCGCTGCAGCACGCGGTATTCGGTCCGCGACGGCCTACCGTCGGCCACGACCGCCATCCGCATCGGGTCGCTGTGCGACCGGCCGATCGGCGCGTCGATCACGCCATGCGGCGCCTCCGGATGCCCCCACACGAGCGCCACGTAGACACGCGTCGCCCGATGGGACGCGAACTGTTCGATGAGCGACTCGGCGGCCGCTTGCGTGCGGGCGA
>DASQTR010000228.1:0-9899 GCA_035641795.1 Ilumatobacter sp. | reverse complement strand
CCACGCCGCTCGCGAGCACCCGACGGTCCCGGTCATCGTCCTCACCGCACGCGACTCCGAGGTCGACATCGTGCTCGGGCTGGACGCGGGAGCCGTCGACTACGTCGTCAAGCCGTTCCGGCTCGCAGAGTTGCTGGCTCGGATCGCCTCCCACCTGCGCATGCGGGGGGCGTACACGCACCGACCCGGCGAAGACGGCGTGATCGACCTCGACGACCTGTCGGTCGACGTCGCCGCCCGGCGGGTGATGCTCGACGGCACCGAGGTTGCGCTGCGACCCAAGGAGTTCGATGTGATCAGGGTGCTGGCCGAGTCCGCCGGCGCGGCGGTCACGCGTGAGCGGCTGATCGACGAGGTGTGGGACGAGAACTGGTGGGGATCCACCAAGACGCTCGACGTGCACATCAACTCGATCCGGCGCAAGCTCGGCGAACATGCGGGGGCCCCGAGCCGGATCACCACGATCCGGGGCGTCGGCTACCGCCTCGAACGGGAGCGCCTCATCACATGAGACGGCGCGTCCTGCTCGCCGTGCTGCTCACCACCACCCTGGCGGTGGTCGCGTTCTTCGTGCCCGCGTCCGTGGCGATCCACAACGCACAGCGACGCGGTGAGCTGCTCGAGCTACAACGCGAGGCTTCAATCGTCGCCAACCGGCTGGCCAACCTGGCCGTCAACGACGCCGAGGAGCTACAAGCCATCCTCGACGCCCATCACCCGCTCGCCCTCTACTCGACCGACGGGCAACTCCTCGTCGGCACCGGACCCTCCGCACCCGATCGCATTGTGCAGCTCGCGCTGCGGGGCAACTTCGCGGAGGGTTACGTCGGCAGCGACCTCGTTGCCGCCGTGCCGGTCAGCGCGACACCGGCGCACCCGCCGCTCGTCGTGCGGATCGAAGAGCCGAACACGGAGAGCCAACAGCGCTACTACCGATCGTTGGCTTTGCTCGCCGGCGCGGCGCTGCTCATCCTGACCGTCGCCGCCGCCGTCGGTGTGCTCGTGGCCAATCGTCTCAACCGTCCGATCGACGAGCTCAAGGAGTGGGCAGGCTCACGCCCGAGCAGCAAGCAACCACCCCCTGATCCGACCGGGATCGACGAGCTCGATTCGTTGCGCTCGGCACTCGTCGGCGACCACACCCGCATCGAGGAGCTGTTGGAGCGCGAGCGCTCGTTCTCGTCGCAGGTGTCACACCAGTTGCGCACGCCGGTGGCGGCGATGCGCGTGGCCGTCGAGACAGAGCTCGCCGCGCCTCGGCCGGATGCCTCGGCTGTGCTACACGAGAGCCTCGGCCAGCTCGACCGGCTGGAGTCGACGATCAGCAGCCTGCTGGCACTCGCCCGCCACACCGAGCGCGAGCGCATCGACTGCGACATGGTCGCGCTCTGCCGCAAGCACGTCTCCCACTGGGCGGAAGCGGTTGCACGTGACGGCCGCCGGCTCATTGTGGGCGGTGATGCGATTCATGCGCGCGTCGACGTCGACGCCATCGGTCACGTGCTGGACGTGCTGGTCGACAATGCGCTGCATCACGGCAAGGGCGACATCCACATCGATGTCCACGTCGATGTCCACGTCGATGTCCGCGCCGATGTTCGTGGCCACGGCGCGGCCGTGGCGATCGACGTCTCCGACGAAGGCCCGGCGCCGACCGACCGCGACCCGTTCGCCGACACCGGCAGCGACTCCACACACGGCATCGGACTCCGCCTGGCCCGCACGCTGGCGGAGTCGTCGCATGGGCGGCTGGAGCTGCTCACCACGGAGAACACGACGTTCCGGCTGACCGTGCCGGTGTGACGCTGGTGCCGACGTTTACCAGGCGCTCACCTGCCCCTAACTGGCCATTTGCGCGCCGCGCGGCATCCTGGTCGCATGCGCGCCCACGTCCCTGGTAGCACGCGCAAGGAATTGCGGGCATGAAGAGACCGTCCGCCACGAACCCACGCACGTCGACATCCCCGAACTTCAACCCTATTTCACAAGGACTCTTTCCCCTTCATGACTGACTTGATGGCTTCTTCTCATGCACCTGCGGAGGTTCCCGCCGATCCGCCGCCTCACTTCCCAGCCCCGGAAGCGCCGCCGCCCACGCCCGCTTCGAGCCCTAACGAGCAGCCGCGCCGGGGGCGGCCGCGCTGGCGCTTCGCCGGCGGGGTCGTCACGGGCGTCATCGTGTCGGCACTGGTCGCCGGCAGCGCCGTGCTGATCGACGACGACAGTGACTCCGCGCCGGGGGCGGCCGACGGTGATGCCGCCGCCGCACCAGTCGAGTCGGACGATTCGGGCGCATCGTCGGTGACGGCCGTGCCGGCCGGATCGAGCGTCCACGACCTCGTCGTCGCCGTGCGCCCGGCGATCGTCGCGATCCACACCAGGGTCACCGAAACCGACGTCTTCGGGCAGGAGATCCAGGGCGAGGCCGCCGGATCGGGCTTCGTCCTGTCCGCTGACGGCTACGTCGTCACCAACAACCATGTGGTGGAGGGAGCCAGCGACATCACCGTCACGTTCGACGACGGCTCGACCGAGGAGGCAGAGCTCGTCGGCGCCGATCCGCGTGCCGACCTCGCCGTGCTCCACGTCGACCGCACGGACCTCGAGCCGCTGGCGCTCGGCGACTCCGATGCGATCAGAGTCGGTGATCCGGTCGTCGCCATCGGCAACGCGCTCGATCTCGGCGCAGAGCCGACGGTGACGGGCGGCTTGATCTCCGCCAAGGACCGCACGATCACCGACCCCAACGGTTCCGTCCTCGCCGATCTGATCCAGACCGACGCCGCGATCAGCCCGGGCAACTCGGGCGGCCCGCTACTCGACATGACCGGTCAGGTGGTCGGCATCAACACCGCCGTCGCCGGACAGGGTCAGAACATCGGATTCGCGATCGCGATCAACCGCGCCAACGACCTCATCGAGCAGCTCCGCAACGGGGAGACACCGCAGCACGCGCTGCTCGGCGTGACGACACGCGCGAATCCCGACGGCAGCGCCGGTGCAGTCGTCGTGTCGCTGCAGGCCGGTGCGGCGGCGGACGAGGCGGGCATCCGAGAACGCGACGTGATCACGGAGCTCGACGGCGAAAGCGTCGACGGCCCCGAGGACCTGGCCGCTCTGATCGCAGGACACCAGCCGGGCGACGAGGTCACGGTCGAGTTCCAGCGCGACGGCGAGTCGCAAACGCTCGACGTCACGCTCGGCGCTCACGACGCAGCCAACTCCTGACGGTCGTCGCGCCGACCTCACAACACTGCGGCAACCGCTACCGGACGTCGTTGTTCGGTAGCGTTGCCGCATGGCGACGATCGATCGCAATGCACGCATCTACGTCGCTGGCCATCGCGGGCTCGTCGGCTCGGCGATGGTGCGCCATCTCCAGGCGGAAGGTTTCGGCAACATCGTCACGGCCACGCGCGAACAGGTCGACCTCCGCGACCAGTCAGAGGTCTCGCACTGGTTCAAGGCCAACCGACCCGACTACGTGTTCCTCGTCGCCGGCACGGTAGGCGGCATCCTCGCCAACAGCACGCGGCCGGCGGAGTTCATCTACGACAACCTGATGATCCACGGCACCGTCGTGCACTCGGCCTACGAGAGTGGGGCCACCAAGCTGCTCTACCTCGGCTCGTCGTGCATCTACCCGCGTGAAGCGACGCAGCCGATCACGGAGGACGAGCTGCTCACCGGCCCGCTCGAGGCCACAAACGAGTGGTATGCGATCGCCAAGATCGCCGGCATCAAGCTGTGCCAGGCGTACCGCCGGCAGTACGGATGCGACTTCATTTCAGCGATGCCCACCAATCTCTACGGCCCCGGCGACAACTTCGACCTCACGTCGAGCCACGTGATCCCGGCGCTCATGCGCAAATTCCACGACGCCCGCGTCGAATCAACTCGTACCGGCGCGCCGAACACCGTCTCGGTGTGGGGCACGGGCGCCGCCTATCGGGAGTTCCTGCACGTCGACGATCTGGCCTCAGCGTGCTTGTTCCTGATGGAGCACTACAGCGACGACTCGCACATCAACGTCGGCACCGGTGTCGACCTTTCGATCCGCGAGCTGGCCGAGACGATCCGCAAAGTCGTCAACCCCGAGGCCGAGGTCGTGTGGGACACCTCCAAGCCCGACGGCACGCCGCGCAAGCTGCTCGACGTCTCACGCCTGCGCACACTGGGCTGGACACCGCAGATCCAACTCGGCGACGGCTTGACGACGACCTACGAGTGGTTCCTCGACCAGATCGGCTCCGACGGCGCGCTGCGCGGCGTCGAGCCGCAGTTCGCCTAGCAGTTGTTCGTTGAGGCGTTGTCTGCACGCAGGCCCCTGCCAGTAGGGTCGCCGCGTGGCCGATAAGTCGACCTTCGCGGAGCAGGCGATGGAGTTCGCCCCACAGCTGTACTCCGCAGCGCTGCGCATGACGCGCAACCAGGCCGACGCCGAGGATCTCGTGCAGGAGACATACCTGCGAGGGTTCCGCAGCTTCCACACGTTCGAGCAAGGTACCAACCTTCGCGCCTGGCTGTTCCGGATTCTCACCAACGCCTACATCAACAGGTACCGCGCCAAGCAGCGCCGCCCGATCGAAAGCGACCTAGGCGAGATCGAGGACCTCTACCTGTACCGCCGGCTCGGGTCGATGGAGACTGCCGCCGCCGGCCAGTCGGCCGAGGACCAGTTCCTCGACCTGTTCACCGATGACGAGGTCAAGCGGGCGCTCGAGGAACTGCCCGACAACTTCCGGCTGCCGGTGATCCTCGCCGACGTGGAGGGCTTCTCGTACAAGGAGATCGCCCAGATGCTCGACATCCCGATCGGCACCGTGATGTCGCGGCTTCACCGGGGAAGAAAAGCGATGCAGCGCGCGTTGTACGAGTTCGCCGAGGCGAGGGGCCTCACGACAGCACAACCCGCATCCACCGAGTCGTCGGGGGACGACTGAGGAAGAGACGGATCGATCAGCAACGATGGCCGACTGCAAACAGACGCTCCGAGAGCTCGATGCCTTTCTCGACGACGAATTGTCGTCCACGACACGCGAGCAGATCCATCTACACCTCGACAGCTGCGTCGATTGCCTGCAGGCGTTCGACTTCCATGCCGAGCTCAAACAGGTGATCCGCCGCAAGTGCACCGACGACGAGATGCCGCCGGGTCTGCTGGCCCGGATCGAGATGTGCTTCGATGAGGACTTCGACGGCGACGGCGTGATCGGGCCTCGTGACACGGCCGGATCAGGCGCATAGCTCGGCCGGATAGCCCGCACGAGCGGCGACGGATCGACGGATCGCGGGATCACCCAGGGGCTTGGGTACGCTGAGCGGATGCTGGCCGCGAACATCTGGCATTGGTGGATCGGCGTCATCATGGCGCTGGCCGGGTTCCTGGCGGTGATCGGGTTGACCATCGGCTACCTCAAGCAGGTGACGCATCAGCGCTACCCGAGCGGGCGCCGCGCCAAAGAGATGGAGCTCTGACGAGCGATTCTGCGGGCGGGCTGTGATGAGTCGCCCAACGCCGTCGCTGCTCGACGAGCTGCTCAGGCGGTGCACCTTTCCGCAGAGCGGGTCGTCGGCGGCCTGCGCATTCTCGGGTGGGCCCGATTCGACTGCGCTCGTCGCGCTCGCCGTACGGCACGGACTCGACACGGTGGCGCATCACGTCGACCACGGCCTGCGACCGGAGTCCGCATCGGAGGCCGACAGCGCCGAGCGGATCGCCACGGCGCTGGGCGTGCCGTTCCTGCGCCACTGCGCCCACGTCGCTCCTGGACCGAACCTCGAGGCCCGGGCGCGCGCCGCTCGTCGGCACGCGCTGCCGGACGGCGCGCTCACCGGTCACACCGCCGACGACCAGGCCGAGACCGTTTTGCTGCGCCTGATCCGCGGCAGTGGTGGCGACGGGTTGTCGGCGATCGAGCCGGGGCCGCTGCACCCGATCCTGGCGTTGCGGCGCAGCGAGACGGAGGCCCTGTGCGCCGAGCTCGGCATCGAACCTGTGCGTGACGCGTCGAACGCCTTACCGGCGATGTTGCGCAACCGCGTGCGCCATGAACTGCTCCCGCTGGCTAACGACATCGCCGGCCGTGACCTCGTCCCGATTCTCGCTCGCACGGCCGGGCTGCTCCGCGACGACGGGGCCGTGCTCGACCAGCTCGCGGCCGGCGTCGATGCCACCGACGCGGCGGCCGTCGCCGGCGCTCCCCCGGCGATCGCCCGCCGAGCGCTCCGGCGACTGCTCACCATCGATGGCTACCCGCCCGACGCCGCCAGCATCGAACGTGTGCTCGCCGTCGCCCGCGGCGAGGCGGTGGCCTGCGAACTCTCCGACGGCCGCCGGATCGAACGCAGCCGGCAGCGGTTCCGCATCGTCGAACGCGACCACTAGCATCAAGTCCCGCGATGCGGCCCGAACCCACCACCAGCCCAGCAGGGCCGCACTGATGCCGCCCAAGCTCCGAGGCAAGTGGGCACTCGGCATCACCCCCCGCCATTTCACCTGGATCCTCAAGGACAAGCTCGCGATCTGCGAACGGCCCGGCGGGTACGGCGACAACCACCGCCGGGTGCGCCGCCAGGAGGAGATCATCTGGATCCGTGAGAACGGCTTCAGCTACGTCGTATCGATCATCCAGGCTCCCCACAACCTGCACAATTACGAGGAGCTCAACCTCCCGTACAAGCACCGGCCGTACAAGTCCGACGACCGGGATGCATGGCTGCGCGTGTTCTATCGAGAGATCGACGAGCTGCTGCGCAACGGGCACAAGCTGGTCGTGCACGGCGAGGAGCTCGGCGACCGGATCGTCGGCATCATGGGCGGCTACATCCGCTGGTCCGGTCTGGTGGAGGACTCCACGAAGGCGATCGCGCTGACGGAGCGACTCACCGGCCGCCAGCTCGACCCGTTCGCCCGCGACGTCATCATGACGGCCGCGGAACTGCGCAACTGAGACGTCGACTCGCGGCGGTTGATCCAGTCCATGGACGGCGACGCCGACATCACCGACGCCGACATTCTCGAAGTGTTGAAGATGTACAAGCGACTTCCCGGTGGTCACGGGCTCGTCAGCGTCCCGCGCCTCGCGAACCAGCTCGGGTGCGACGAGTCCGTCGCGCGGATCTGGCTGGAGAAGGTCGTGGTGAGCGGACACATAGCGGGCCCGCTCTTCGCCGGTTTCGAGAACGGGGAATGGTCGGAGGTCGGCTACGGACTGACCGCCAAGGGTCGCGACGTCCTCACGGCACAAGATTCCTGAGACCGGTGTCGAGCGTGCGGCCGCGCACGCTCGATCTCCCGAGCGGTCCGCGCTTACCTGACTACACCGCACCTCCTCACCAAGCCCGAGTCGTGGTCGACATCCGGTCGTGACATCCTTGAGGAGTGGCCACCACCGGACATCCCGGAACCAGCACTTTCGACGGATCGTCCGGCTTGCGGCTCCGGATCCCGGAACCGGCCAGAGGTCACCAACCTGCCGACCGCGTGCACTTCATTAGCAAGGCGGGCGAGATGAGGAAGCCGGCGCTCGACGAGAAGGTCGAGCGCGTCGCTTTGATGCGCAAACAACTTCTGCGCGTGCTCGACGACGACGGCGCGGCGGTCGGGGAATGGGCGCCCGACCTCTCTATCGCCGACAAGCTCACCGGTCTGCGGAACATGATGCTCGTACGCAGCCTCGATGCCCGGCTGCTCCGAGCGCACCGGCAGGGCAAGATCTCGTTCTACATGCAATCGCTCGGCGAGGAGGCGATCGCGTGCGGACAACAGCAAGCGCTCCGGCCCGGCGACATGCACTTTCCGACCTATCGCCAGCAGGGCCTCTTGATCTCGTCCGGATATCCGCTGGTGGAGATGATGAACCAAGTGCTCTCCAATGAGCACGATCCGCTCAAGGGCCGCCAGCTACCGGTGCTCTACTCGTCGAAGGCGCACGGGTTCTTCTCGATCTCCGGCAACCTGGCCACGCAGTACATCCAGGCCGTCGGTTGGGCGATGGCGTCAGCGATGCGCGGCGGCACCGAGATCGCCGCCGCCTGGATCGGTGAAGGTTCGACGGCCGAGTCCGACTTCCATGCCGCCTTGCTGTACGCCTCCACGTACCAGGCGCCTGTCATCCTCAACATCGTCAACAACCACTGGGCGATCTCGACACCGGAGGACTTCGCGCGCGGGGCATCGGCGACGTTCGCCGACCGTGGCTTCGGGTTCAGCATCCCGGCGCTGCGCGTCGACGGCAACGACTACCTCGCGGTGTACGCGGCGTCGCAGTGGGCGGCGGAACGGGCGCGCACCAACCTCGGGCCCACCTTGATCGAATGGGTCACGCTTCGCCGCGGCGCGCACTCGACCTCCGACGATCCATCGGTCTATCGACCCGACGACGAGGCCGAGTCGTTCCCGCTCGGCGATCCCATCGAGCGGCTCCGCCGGCACCTCGCCGCGTCCGGAGACTGGGACACCGACCGCCATGACGCGTTGCAACGCGACATCGACGCACAGGTCGAGGCAGCCTTCGCCGAGGCCGATTCGCACGGCTCGATGAAGACCGGTGTGATCGCGAGCCCGCGGACGATGTTCGACGACGTGTTCCACGAGATGCCGCGGCACCTTCGCGAGCAACGCGAGCAGGTCGGTGAGTGATGCCGGCGATGACAATGATCGAGGCGATCCGTGACGCCCACTCGGTGGCGATGGAACGCGATGACCGCGTTGTGGTCTTCGGCGAGGACGTCGGCTACTTCGGCGGTGTGTTCCGCTGCACGCAGGGGCTCCAGGAGCGGTTCGGCAGCCACCGCTGTTTCGACGCCCCGATCAACGAATCCGGCATCGTGGGCGCGGCGATCGGCATGGCGGCATACGGCTTGCGGCCTTGCGTCGAGATCCAGTTCGCCGACTACATGTATCCCGCCTACGACCAGATCGTCTCGGAGGCCGCCCGCTTGCGGCACCGCTCGGCCGGCGACTTCTCGGCGCCGCTCGTGGTCCGGATGCCGACCGGAGGCGGAATCTACGGCGGTCAGACGCACAGCCAGAGCCCCGAGGCGTTGTTCACACACGTGTGCGGGCTGAAGACCGTCGTCGTGTCGAATCCGTACGACGCCAAGGGGCTGTTGATTGCGGCGATCGAGGACGACGATCCGGTCATCTTCCTCGAGCCGAAGCGGCTCTACAACGGGCCGTTCGACGGTCATCACGACAGGCCGATCGTGCCATGGTCGCAGCATCCTCTCGGCGAGGTGCCCGCGGACCACTACACGATCGAGCTCGGCGCCGCGCGTGTGCACCGTGAGGGGGGTGACCTGACCGTGCTCACGTACGGCACACATGTCCACGTGGCCGCCGCTGCCGCCGACGCCCAGGGGATCGATGCGGAGATCGTCGACCTACGTACTCTCGTACCGCTCGACGTCGACACCATCGTCGCGTCGGTCCAGAAGACCGGACGCTGCCTGGTGCTCCACGAAGCGACGCTGACGTCAGGGTTCGGGGCCGAGCTCAGCAGCACCGTGCAGGAGCGCTGCTTCTATCACCTGGAAGCGCCGGTGGTCCGGGTGTGCGGCTGGGACACCCCTTATCCGCACGCGCTCGAGTGGTCGTACTTCCCGGGGCCCGAGCGCGTCGGCCGTGCGATGAAGGAAGTGCTGTCGGCGTGAGCATCTACCGGATGCGGCTGCCGGACGTCGGCGAGGGTGTTGCCGAGGCCGAGCTCGTGCAGTGGTTCGTAGCAGTCGGCGACGAGGTCACCGCCGAATCGGTTCTCGCTGAAGTACTGACCGACAAGGCGACGATCGAGGTGGCATCGCCGGTTGCTGGTGTCGTCACCGGGCTCCACGGTGAGCCGGGCGACGTGCTGGCGGTGGGAGGTGATCTCGTCGAGATCGAGACCGCTGGAGAC
>DASQTR010000227.1:0-4785 GCA_035641795.1 Ilumatobacter sp. | reverse complement strand
GGCGCCGCCGAGTTCGGCGCCAAGGACACCAAGACGTTGCGACGCACGCTCGACAAGGCCGGCGCGCTCGACAACACGCGAGCGCTCGTGCGCAGCGACCTGGTGTCGCCGCTGCGCGCCCGGCTCGAGCGGGCGGTGGTCGACGGGAGCGGCGACAACGAGGAGACCACCAAGCGCGTCCGCGCCGTCTACCGCGAATGGAAGACGCAGCACATCGACGATCTGCTCGACGACGTGTTCCGCTACGCGTTCGGCGGCGGTCTGTCGGTGACGGCCGAACCCGGCCAGCAGATGATGTGGACGATCGATCCCGGCCAGCCCGCCTGCGCCGACTGCGAGGACAACTCGCTCGCCGGCGCGATCGCGGCCGGTGAGCCCTTCCCGACCGGGCACACGTCGGCGCCCGCGCACCCGGGATGCCGCTGCCTCACTTTGCCGGCCCACCAGTAGCCTCGCCGCGAGATGCGGCCCGCCTCCGATCTTCCACGTCAGCGAACGTCGCGCCGCATCTCCCGGCGGGGAACGATCATCGGAGGTGTCATCCTCCTCATCGTCGCGCTCGTGTTCTCGCGCGCCCTCGCCCAGTTCTACATCGACGCACTCTGGCACGACGCGCTCGGCCGCAGCGATGTGTTCTGGGGCCAGGTGCGGGCGAAGCTGACCATGTTCGTGATGTTCTTCCTGGCGTTCCTGCTGATGGCCGGGCTGAACCTCTACTTCGCCGACCGTGCCGCGCCACAGCAGTTCCCCGCCAACGTCCACCCCTACGTCGAGCGCTTCCACGAAGTATTCGGTCAGCGTCTGCGCTTCATCCGCTACGCAACCGCTGGGGTGCTCGCCTTCATCCTGGCGCTGCCCGCCACGTCGCATTGGCAGGAATGGCTGCTGTTCCGCAACAGCGTCTCGTTCGGCGTCAGCGATCCGCAGTTCCAGGTCGACGTCGGCTTCTACGTGTTCGAGCTGCCGTTCCTCTCGTTCGCGATCGACTGGCTGTTCGCGGCGTTGATCATCGTGCTGCTGCTGACGATGGCGGCGCACCTGCTCAACGGCGGCGTCCTGTTCACCTCGTCGACGCCGACCGTGCGGCCGGCGACGCGGGTTCACTTCGCGGTGCTGCTCGCACTGCTGGCGGCGGTGAAGGCGGCCGACTACTGGCTCACCCGGTACGCGTTGACGAACGAGACCCGCGGATTCGTGCAGGGCGCCACGTACACCGTCGTCAACGCACAGATCCCGGCGCTGATGCTGCTGATGTTGATCGCGCTGCTGACGGCCGGTCTCTACCTCTGGACGATCCGCTCGAACCGTTGGCGGCTGCCGATCGTGGCATCGGCGTTGTGGCTCGTGATCGCGCTCGTCGGCGGCCTCGTGTATCCGGCATTGGTGCAGTGGGCGGTCGTGCGCCCCAACCAGGGCGAGCGCGAGGCGACGTACATCGCCCGCAACGTCGAGGCGACGCGCCGAGCGCTCGGGCTCGACAAGGTGGTCGTCCAGCCGGTGCAGTTCGGACGGCTCAGCGCGGAAGACGTCGCCGCTGACCTTGAACCGATCAAGGACGTGCGCCTGCTCAACCCGACGCTGATGCTGCCGCGGTTCACGTTCGACCGCGGCGAGAGCACGGGGCTTGCCATCGCCGACCTCGACGTCGACCGCTACGTGCTCGAGTCCGATACGCCGGAACAGGTGCTGATCGCCGCCCGCGAGCTCGACATCGACAACATCCCGAACAAGAGCTGGCAGGGCCAGCACCTGGCGTCGACCCGCGGGTGCGGACTGGTGATGGCCCCCGCCAGCCGTGTCACGACGCAGGACCGGCCGCAGTACCGCGACGTCACGCTCGACCGTCCCGAGCTCTACTTCAGTCCGGAGATCAGCACCTATGCCGTCGCCGGCACCGACGTGGCGGAGAACCCGTGCGGTACCGGCGACGCGTACGCCGGCACGTCAGGCGTTCGGATCTCCGGGCTCGCACGCCGGTCCGCGTTCGCGCTGGCGTTCCTCGACTACAACCTGCTCGGCTCTGGCGCGATCACGGGCGACTCCGAGATGCTGTGGGTGCGTTCGGTGGAGGATCGCGTCGAGAAGCTCGCCCCGTTCCTGCACTTCGACGGAGATCCGTATCCGGTCGTGGTGGGCGGCGGAGTGCAATGGGTGATCGATGCCTACACGTCGACCTCCCGGTACCCCTACGCGCAGCGGATCGGCAACATCCAGCTGAGCGAACAGACCGGTCTGCCTCGCGGCTCCAACTATGTGCGCAACAGCGTCAAGGCGGTGGTCGACGCGTACACGGGCGACGTCACGTTCTACGTCGTCGACGAGACCGATCCGATCGTGCAAGCCTGGCAGTCGGCGTTCGACGACCTGTTCACGCCGATCGAGGAGATGCCCGATGAGCTGCGCCAGCATCTGCGGTACCCGGAAGACCTGTTCCGTGTGCAGACCGAGCTCTACTCCAAGTATCAGGTAGACGCCGCCGAGTTCTTCTCACGCAACGGTGCCTGGTCGGTGGCGCAGGCACCGTCGGTCGACCGTCAGGACACCTCGACCGGCGCCACCGCGGCCGCACCGGCCGCCGAGGAGGAGGTCGCCGGCGAGTTCGCGACCGAATCCAACACGGCGCGCTTCGTCCCCTACTACACGATGTTCCGCAGCGGGTCCACCGGCGAGGAGGAGTTCGTCATCCTGCGTCCGTTCGTGCCGTTCTCGACCAACGATCGGCGAACCGAGTTGCAGGCGTACCTCACCGCCTCGAGCGACCCCGAGACGTACGGCGAGCTCGTCAGCTACGTCGTGCAGCAGGATCCGCTGCCGCCCGGACCGCTGCGCGTCGCCGACCAGGCCGAGTCCGAGCAGGACATCAGTCCCCGACTCTCACTGCAGGCGAACGAGGAGACGCGCACGCGCGTCGTGTTCGGCGACCTGCAACTCGTGCCGGTGGCCGACGGGATGCTTTACATCCGACCGGTCTACGTGTTCTCGTCCGAGGTGCCCGAGTTCCGGTACGTGATCGCATCCACGGGGAGCAACGCCGTGATGGGCACCGATCTCGCGAACGCGCTGTCGCAACTGTTCCCCGGCTTCGAGCAGGCGATCGGCGACCGCGTGCCCGACAGCGGTGACGACACCGAGTCGCCCGCGGACGGCGAGCCGTCCGAGGACACCGAAGGCGAACCCACCGGCGAGCAGCCGGTCGATCAGACCGGTGTTGAACAGCCGCCCCCCGCCGACGGCAGCCCCGCCGGCGAGCCCGACGCGCTGGCGCTGCTCGACGAGGCGGAGGCGCTGTTCGCCCAAGCCGACGAGCTGCTCCGGGCCGGCGACCTCGGCGGGTACCAGGAGACGATCGCGCTCGCCAAGGCGAAGGTCACCGAGGCGATCGACGCGCTCGGGGGCTAGGTCCGAGTCACGATCGCCGCAGCCGCTCGGCGAGCTGGGCGAGGTCTTGGCGGAACGCGATCTGGTAGCGGGCCTGCTCGCTGGCGAGCTTGACTTGCGCGTCGCGAATCTCGGTGACGATGTCGTCCGTCGGCGGGTGTTCCTTGGCGATCGACTCGACGTCGCCGGACAGCTCGGTGAGCTGATTGGCGAGCTCGGTCGCGATCGAGCTGATGCGGTCGTCGGCCGCGTCGAGACGATCGGACAGGCGCTGCAGACGCGCGCGCAGGATGTCGAGGTCGGCGTCGGAGATCGCAGGCTTGACCGGCGGTGGCGGTGGTGGCGGCGTCGACGTCTCGAGTCGCGCCGTGAGGCTGTGGACGCGCGAGCCGAGGTCGGCCTTGTCGGCGTCGGCGCGGTCGAGGCGGGCAGCCATGGCGGCGATCTCGGCCTTGATCGCCTCCAGCTGGGCGGGATCGGCACGCTTCTTGAAGAGACCCATAGCTCGGCCTCACCGTAGTCCCGAACGCCGCCGGCCGAGAGGGGGCCTCGCGAACTCCCCAGTAGCATCGCCGATATGCCTCTTGCGCAGTCGAACGGGATCACGATCGAGTACCACGAACGGGGCGAAGGCGAGCCGTTGCTGCTCGTGATGGGGCTCGGCGGGCAGCTGATCGACTGGCCGGAAGGGTTCGTCGACGAGCTCGTGGCGCACGGGTTCCGGGTGATCTCGTTCGACAACCGCGACTCCGGCCTGTCCACCGAGTTCGACGGGCCGCCCCCCACGCGCTCGCAGTTGGCGAAGGCGATCGTGCTGCGGCGGCCGATGCCGTCGCATTACAAACTGGGCGACATGGCGCACGACGCGGTCGGCGTGCTCGACGTGCTCGGCATCGAGTCGGCGCACGTCGTCGGCATGTCGATGGGCGGGATGATCGCACAGGAGATCGCGATCGAGTATCCGCAGCGGGTGCGCTCGCTGACGTCGATCATGTCGACGACCGGCAACCCACGCGTCGGTCGCCCCAAATTGCGGCTGGTTCGCAAGGCGGTGCGCCGCCGGCAGCCGACCGTGGACGACGCGATCGAGATGAGCCTCGAGACGTTTCGCGACGTCTGTGGGCCGACCTTCGACGCCGACCAGTTCCGTCTCCTGGCGGAGAGGTCGATCGCCCGCAGCTTCCGTCCTAACGGCACCTCACGGCAGCTGGCGGCGATCATCGCCAGCCCCGACCGCACCGACGCGCTGGGTCGCCTCCGTGTGCCGACGCTCGTGATCCACGGCATGCTCGATCCGCTCGTCCAGCCGTCCGGCGGGATCGCCACGGCGCGCGCTATCCCGGGCGCCAAGCTCGTCATGTACAACGACATGGCCCACGATCTGCCGCGCACCCGGTGGAACGAGAT
>DASQTR010000226.1:0-9338 GCA_035641795.1 Ilumatobacter sp. | reverse complement strand
CGGCCTCGCCATGGTCTTCACCGGCGAGAGACATTTCCGGCACTAGTTTTGTCGCCTCGCCTCGCCTCGCCTTCGAGCTCGCCGCCTCCAGCTGCGCTTTCTTGCGCTGCCCACCCGACTGCGAGACATCGTTATGAGCTTTCACGGCTTCGCCAGTTCCTCGACGACTTCGGCGCCGGGCAGCGCGGCCAGTGACTCCGGCGGCACGAGCAGCTTGCGGTCGCGAGAGCCACCGCCGACGATCACCTGCTCGCACGCCGTGATGCGGCTGTCGATCCAGATCGGGAGCGCGTCCGGTAAGCCGTAGGGCGTGACCCCGCCGATCTGCATTCCGGTGACCTCGATCGTCTCCTCGGCAGAGGCGAACGATGCCTTCTTCACCCCGAACCGGCGGCGGACGACGCCGTTGACGTCGAGCCGGGTATCGGCGAGGACGACGCACAACGAGTACACCCTCGGATCCGACTTGCCGACGACCAGGATGGCGTTGGCGGACTCGTCGAGCCGGTAGCCGTAGGTCTCGCAGAACGCCGCCGTATCGGCGAGCTCCGGGTCGCAGGGGACGACCTGGTACGCCTGGCCGGTGGCTTCCGCGGCTGCGATCACGGCGTCCGACATCGTCCGCACGTTACGGGTTCGGACCGGATGTACACCCGATTGCGTGCTTGTGGGGCGATACTTGAGGCGATGGCCGACGCCACCCATGTCCCGACGCGGCCTCAGCGCGCCCAGGCGAGTCTGAGTGCCGTGCCGTACATGCCGGGGCTCGACGGCATGCGCGCGATCGCCGTGGTGGCGGTGATGCTCTATCACGCCAATCACGAGTGGTTGCCGGGTGGCTTCCTCGGGGTCGAGGTGTTCTTCGTCATCAGCGGCTACCTCATCACGCTCCTGCTGATGGCCGAGCGCGAGAAGACCGGCGGCATCAACCTGCTGGCCTTCTGGGGACGCCGTGCGAGGCGACTGCTCCCGGCGTTGTTCGTCGCCCTGTTCCTTGTCCTGACGTACTCGATGATGTTCAAGGCGTCGGTGCTCGGCAAGCTGCGCGGCGACTTGGTGGCGGCCCTGCTGTACGTCACCAACTGGTACCAGATCTGGGTCGGTCAGGGGTACACGGCGGCCAGCGACTTCGTGCCGCTGCGCCATCTCTGGAGCCTGGCCGTCGAGGAGCAGTTCTACGTCTTCTGGCCGATCATCATGCTGTTGCTCATGCGGCGCCGCGGCACGCAGCGGCTGGCGATGACCGCACGCTGGCTGGTCGGCATCGCGGTCGTGATCACACTGGTGACGGCGGTCGCCTACAACGCCGGTCGGATCGGCGAGTGCTCCGTGACGCCCGACGCGTACTGGACCGTCCGTGGTCGTTGCGTGTCGAAGATGGACGCCCTCTACCTGTCGACGATCACACGCTCGACGGGCGTGCTGTTGGGCGCCGCGTTCGCGATGGTGTGGCGGCCGCGGGCGATCATGCGCGGTCCGCTGCGCAACCGCTCGGCGGTGCTCGACATCGTGGCCGTCATGGGGCTGGCGATCCTCGGACTCCAGTTCTGGTACCTGTCGGTCGCCAGCGAGGAGGGCGAGGCCAACGCCTGGCTGTTCCGCGGCGGCTTCCTCGTCACCGCCCTGGCGACGCTGATGATGATCGCCGCGGTGACGCACCGCTACGCGTTCGCGGGCCGGGTCCTGGCGATCCGTCCGCTGCTGTGGATCGGCACGCGTTCATACGGGCTCTACCTGTTCCATTGGCCGATCTACCAGATCATCCGCGAGGTGGCGGGGGTCCCGTTGAGTTGGCGGGAGTTCGTGGGCGCGATGGCGGTGACCGTCGTGATCACGGAGCTGTCGTACCGGTTCCTGGAGATGCCGATTCGCCGGCGCGAGTTCTGGGCGTGGTGGGACGGCATGCGGCGGCGCGGCAGTCCCGGACCGCGCCAGGCGATGGCGATGACGGTCGTCGTGTGCCTGCTGCTGCTCGCCGTCGGCGTGATCCGGCTCGGGCTCGCCGAGCTCGAGCCGAACGAGGTCGAAGCCACGCTCGCCGAAGGCGCCGAGAACACGACGTCGCTCGAGCAGATACTGGGGAACGGCGGTGCCTCGGAGGGCACGGCCGGCACGACCGCACCGCAGGAGGTTCCCACCGGCTCGACGCAACCCCCTACGACCGGTTCGGTCCCCGACACCGTCGAGACCACAACGACGACGTCGACCAGCACCACGACGACGACCACGACGTTGCCGTCGGAGCCGGTCGACTATCTCGCCGTGGGCGATTCCGTGATGCTCGGCGCGGCGGGTGTGCTGACCGCCCGTGGCTACACCGTGGACGCCCACGTCAGCCGTCAGATGATCGACATGGTCCCGATCTTCCAGCAGTTCGGCGAGGCGAGCCTGTTCGGTGATCCGGTCGTCATCCACCTCGGCACCAACGGGCCGTTCGAGGCAGAGACTCTCGACGCGTTGCTGGCGCCGCTCAGCAGCGTGCCCAATGTGATCATGCTCAACGTGTTCGCCAATCGCTCGTGGAGCGCCGGCAACAACGCGCTGCTGGCGGCGCGCGACCAGCCGGGTGACAACATCATCCTCGTCGACTGGAACACGCTGGCGACGCAGTGTCCCGGAAGCTGCTTCGCTCCGGACGGCATCCATCTCAACGCCACGGGTCAGGAGTACTACGCCGACGTGATCGGCGATGTGACCGGCAGGTAGCGAGATTTTTCGGGCTTTCGGAGCTCAGCATTACGCTCCGCACATGAGCTCCCCCGTACGCGTCGCTGTCACCGGCGCCGCCGGCCAGATCGGTTACTCGCTGCTGTTTCGCATCGCCTCCGGGTCGATGCTCGGTCCCGACACACCTGTGTCGCTCCAGCTGCTCGAGATCACGCCCGCGCTCGGCGCGCTGAACGGCGTCAAGATGGAGCTCGACGACTGTGCCTTCCCGCTGCTGCGCGACATCCTGTGCACCGACGATCCCGACGTCGCGTTCGGGGACGCCGACGTGGCGCTGCTCGTCGGCGCGATGCCGCGCAAGGCGGGCATGGAGCGCGCCGATCTGCTCAGCGCCAATGGTGGGATCTTCCAACCACAAGGACAGGCGCTGGCACGCTCCGCCATGCGCGACGTCAAGGTGCTGGTCGTCGGGAATCCTGCCAACACCAACGCCCTGATCGCTATGAGCAACGCCGATGGGCTCGACCCGGGCCGCTTCACGGCGATGACGCGCCTCGACCACAACCGCGCCGTCACCCAGATCGCGCAGAAGCTCGACGCAGAGGTCAGCGATGTGCGGAGGATGACCATCTGGGGCAATCACTCGACCACGCAGTACCCCGACCTGTTCCACTGCGAGGTCGCAGGACGCAACGCGTACGAGGCGGTCGGTGATCACACGTGGGTCGACCAGACTTTCATCCCCACCGTCGCCAAGCGCGGGGCGGCGATCATCGAGGCACGCGGCGCCTCGTCGGCGGCGTCGGCGGCGAACGCGGCCGTCGACCACATGCGCTCATGGGCGCAGGGCACACCCGAGGGCGACTGGGTGTCGATGGCGGTCCCGAGCGACGGCAGCTACGGCGTCCCGGAGGGGATCATCTGCAGCTTCCCGTGCGTGTGCCGCGACGGCCGGCACGAGATCGTGCAGGGCCTCGACATCGACGACTACAGCCGCTCGAAGATCGACGCCACGGTCGACGAGCTCGTCAGCGAACGCGACGCCGTCAAAGAGCTCGGGCTGATCTGACTCGTCGAGGCTTCGGCTCACAGCCAAGCTGCTCGCTTGCGCCTTCCGAGCTCGCCGCCGCCGCTTCGCTTCGGCGCTCGCCTGCCTGGCCGCTCGACTGGTGGTCAGCCGTCGCGCTGATCACGAAGGAACTGCTCGAACTGGGCGCCGATGTCGTCGGCGGATGGGATCGACGCCTCGGCGCGGCGGTCGTGCTCGTGTTCGAGCATCCGCACGTACAGCTGGAGCTGGGCGTCGTTGGCGACGACCTCGTCATGGAGCGTCCGCCACCGCTGGATCTCGGACGCCAGCTCACCGTCGTCCACGGGCGCCGGCACGTTGAGCACGTGCGCCAGGTGCGTCTGCAACGCCGCCACCGCCTGCGGATGCTCGGCGTTCAAGAGATAGTGCGGCACGCCGACCCGCAACGACACCGACGGCACACCGGCCGCGCCGAGGTCGGCGAGCAAGACCCCCGCCATACCGGTCACCCCCTGATACGTCGGCTGGCCGATGCCGAGTCGGCGCGCCAGCTCGGCGTCGGTGGTGCTGGCGGTCACCAGCGGCACACGCGTGTGCGGCACAGCCTCCGCCGACGAACCGACCGTCACCACCGCCTCGCAGCCGAGCGCGCCAACGATCGTCTGCACGCAACTCGAGTACGTGCGCCAGTAGAGGTGGGGTTCCGCACCGACGAGCACCACGAGGTCGCGCCCGCCGAGCCCACGCACCACGTCGAACCGGTTCTCCGGCCAGCGGATGACGCGCACCTCGCCTTCGTCGATCTCGACCTGGGGGCGCTCCTGGGTGAAGTCGTAGAACGGATCGGGGTCGATCTCGGCCACGGTGACGGAGGTGGCCACCGGTGCGAACCGGTCGAGCGCGGTGCTCGCTGACGCGGCGATGTCGAAGAGGCCGGTCAACGCGATCACCATCACCGGCGAACGCAAGGCACCGAGCTCATCGGTGTCGAGCGTCAGCACGTCGTCGACGTTCACCCGGCCAGGGTAGAGCAGCGCAAGCGATCGACCACCGCCTCGATGCAGAGCGTCAGCGCCTCGACGTCGCCCGGTTCGATCGCAGGGAACATGCCGACCCGCAGCTGGTTGCGACCGAGCTTGCGGTAGCCGTCGGTGTCGACGATGCCGTTGGCGCGCAGGGCGGTACATACGTCGTCGGCGCTCACCGACGGATCGAGATCGATCGTCGCCACCACCGCGGAGCGCTTGCCCGGATCGGCGACGAACGGCGAAGCCCAGTCGGTCCTCTCCGCCCATTGGTAGAGGATCGCGGCCGAGGCGTCGCTGCGGGTGGCGCACCACTCCAGTCCACCGTTGGCGTTCATCCAGCGGATCTGATCGTCGAGCATGATCAGCGTCGCCACCGCCGGCGTGTTGTAGGTCTGGTCGGCGCGGCTGTTCTCGAGCGCGATGCCGAGGTCGATCGACGCCGGAATCCAGCGCTCGCCACCAGCCAGGCGGGCGATCCGCTCCACCGCGGCCGGCGAGCAGGCGGCAATCCACAGCCCACCGTCGCCGTCGAAGCACTTCTGCGGCGCGAAGTAGTAGACGTCCACTTCTGCCGCGTTCCAGCGCAACCCACCGGCTGCCGATGTCGCGTCAACGGCGACGAGCGCGCCGGCGTCGATCCCCGCCGGGCGGCGCAACCGCATCGCCACCCCGGTCGAGGTCTCGTTGTGGGTGAGGGCGTAGAAGTCGACGCCGGGCTCGGCGACGGCGTCTGGATGATCGCCTGCGGGCGCGGTGATCACGGTTGGTCGATCGACGTGCGGGGCCGCGATGCATACGTCGGCGAACTTGGCCGAGAACTCGCCGAACGCGAGGTGCTGGCTGCGTTGCGCGACGAGCGCGAACGAGGCGGCATCCCAGAAGATGGTCGTGCCGCCGTTGCCCAGCACGATCTCCCAACCATCAGGGAGCGAGAAGAGATCACGAAGCCCGGCGCGGATCGACCCGACGAGGTTCTTCACCGGGGGCTTGCGATGCGACGTGCCGATCAGTGTCGTGGCGCCGGACACGATGGCGTCGATCTGAGCCGTGCGAACCTTCGACGGCCCGCACCCGAAGCGCCCATCGCCAGGCAGGATCGATGCCGGCAGCTCGATCTCGGCGGGATCGACGAGGCGTTGCTTCACGAGTCCACATGCTGCCAGAACACCCGCAGGAAAGTGACCGCCCTTCTGGCAGCATGGGACTCGTGAAACGTGTCTCGGAACGGCTTGCCGCGATCGCGCCCTCCGCAACGTTGGCGGTCGACGCCAAGGCCAAGGCGCTCAAGGCACAGGGTGAGAACGTGATCGGGTTCGGCGCCGGGGAGCCGGATTTCGCGACGCCCGCCCACATCGTCGAGGCCGCGGCCGCTGCCTGCCGCAACCCGAAGAACCACGTCTATACGCCCGCCGGCGGACTCCCGGAGTTGAAGCAGGCGATCGCCGCCAAGACACGACGTGACTCCGGTTTCGAGTGCGACCCCGCCCAAGTGCTGGTGACCAACGGCGGCAAGCATGCCGTGTTCACCGCCTTCGCCGTGCTGTGTGACCCCGGCGACGAGGTGATCTGTCCGGCTCCGTATTGGACCACCTATCCCGAGGCCATCACCCTTGCCGGCGGTGTGCCGGTCGTGGTCGAGACCTCTGACGAGACAGCTTTCAAGGTAACCGTTGACCAGCTCGAGGCGGCCTACACCGACCGCACCAAAGCCGTGCTGTTCGTGAGTCCCGACAATCCGTCGGGTTCGGTCTATACGCCGGCGGAGACGACGGCGATCGGGGAGTGGGCGCTCGAACGCGGCGTCTGGGTGATCACCGACGAGATCTATGAACACCTCACGTATGGGCCACACGAGTTCTCTTCAATGCCGGTGCTGGTTCCCGACATCGCCGAGCAGTGCCTGATCCTGAACGGTGTCGCCAAGACGTATGCGATGACGGGGTGGCGAGTCGGTTGGCTGATCGGACCGAACGACGTCGTCAAGGCCGCCACCAACTTTCAGAGCCACGCCACGTCCAACGTCTCGAACGTCGCTCAGCGGGCGGCGATCGCGGCGTTGAACGGCGGGCTCGACGACGTGGCGATGATGCGGGCCGCGTTCGATCGCCGAGGCACGACGATGCACCGAATGCTGTCGGACATCGAAGGGGTCACGTGCATGCAGCCGCAGGGGGCGTTCTACTGCTTCCCGAACGTGTCCGGACTGCTCGACCGTGAGCTCGACGGAGCCGTCGCCCGCACCACGCTCCAGCTGGCCGATCTCGTGCTCGAGAAATCAAAGGTGGCGTTCGTGCCGGGCGAGGCGTTCGGCGCCCCCGGGTACGCGCGGTTGTCGTTCGCGCTGGGCGACGACGACCTCGTCGAAGGCATCAGCCGCATCGCCAAGCTGGCCACCGGCTGACAGGCATTCCTCCACAAGCGCCGCGGCTTCGTTCATCCCCAGGCCCTCAGCACATCGCGTGCCTCCTCGATCGAGACCACGATGCGGCCGACGTCCTCGATCACGCCTTGGACGAAGAGGTTGACGCCCGTCGACTCGCCGCGCATGCCGCGAATGTCGGTGAGGAGCCCGACGATGCCCTTCTTCGAGGGATCGGATTGCATGAGCGCATGGAACATCCCGATCTCGCACGCGGTGCCGTCGTCCACCGACGGGCCGTCGAGGATCGCGAGCATCGCGTCGGCGCGCTCGATCCCCGGCCGGTCCTTGGCGAAGATCCACGCCGCGGTTACGTCGACGCCGGTCGCCAGCTCGTGCTCGTGCGGAACGAAGACGTCGAAGCCGTCGGTGCGCAAAGCGGCGGCGCACTCGTCGATGAACGAGCGCTCGTAGGGCGTAAAGAGCGGACCGGCGAAGTAGATCTTCAGGGCGCCGACGCTACCGAGTGGCATTCCGTACGCATCCGCCGCACAGTTCGGAAAACTTTATCGGGGGAGCGTAAAGTGCCCCGACCCGCACGTAACGGACGAGCGGAACATCAAGGAGACCACACATGCGAAAGCTGATTACGGGGGCCGCGCTCGCCCTCATCCTGAGCGGCGCAGGCGGGACCGCCTTCGCCGGAGAGATCAATGGCTCGCGCGACCACGGCAACCCCGACAAGGGCAACGAGACGCCGGTCCAGGGCTTCCAGGCCGGTTCCATCTGCGCCTTCTCGGGTCTGGAGGACGGCGAGGAGGGAGAACAACCCTACGCGCCCGGGAACGTGCAGAACTGGGGGTCGATCCCGAAGGAGGTGCGCGACTTCCTCGCGACCGAGGGCGAGCACCCCGGCGACGCGTGTCGTGGCTTCGCCAGCGGTGGGGGCTGACCTCACCGTCAAGGAAGGGAAGCCGGAAGCCCCCGCTGCGGCGGGGGCTTCCTCGCGTCTGCCATCTCGACGACGCAGTCCGACACGTCGAGGAAATCTGACGGGTCAGGAAATGGACGGACGGCCGGGCAATGCCGGCCCCGTCTCATGCGATCCGGAGCACGAGCTCGGTCTCGTGCTCGTCGACGAGTCGTCCCGTGTCGAGGCAACACGACAGCTTGGTGATCGACTCGAACGACATGCCGATCGACTCGAGCACCCGCATCGACGCCATGTTGAGCGGCGACAGCACGGCTTCGATGCGGTGGATCGAGTGCGCGTCGATCACATGATCGACCAGCGCCCGCACCGCCTCCGACGCGTAGCCGCGGCCTCGAAACTCCGGGCGGAACACGTAGCCGATATCGACGACGCCGCCCCCGTTCTTGATGCCGGCACCGACGTCGCCGATCATCTCCTCCTCGCCGGCGAGCGTGACCGCCAGCCGGACCCAGTGGTCCTCGGCCAGCCCTCCAAGAGACGCCGCGGCATCGACCTCGGCATGGATCCGTTCGGCGATCGGCGGCACGTGTGTTTCCAGCAGCTCCAGCGTCACGGGGTCACTCCGGTACGCGACGTAGGTGTCGACGTCGGTGTGCGTCATCAGGCGCAACGTGAGCCGTTCGCTGCGGATCGGGGTCATGTCCGGCACCGTAGCCACTGCGCTGTCGGTGGTACCGTGGTGCTTTGCATGGGCACTCGCGTGTACGTGGCGGAGCGCTTCGGGTAGACCCGGCCACGGCTGCAGCAGCGTCGGCCGCACCGCGACGACTGGATACCGCGTTGGAGCAAACGTTCGTGGCGCGGCCCGACACGTCGCCCCCTGACGTGACGGTCCCCGTGCAGGGCGGCGAGATAGCTCGCGTCACCGTGCAAGGCGAGGCCATCCTCGCCGTGATGATCGCGACCGCGGCGAGCGTCGCCATCTTGGTGCTGGCACCGCCGCCAGGCGACGCGTCGGCGCACCTGTACCGCACCTGGTTGGTGGATCACGGCGTGCTCTTCTGGGACAACCTCTGGTTCGCAGGCAGCTACCCCATCCTCACCTACAGCCCGCTCTACTACTTCCTCGCGGCGCTGTTCGGCAACACGGTGCTGATGGTCGTCGGCGGCGTCGTCGCGGCGATGTGCTTCGCCGTCTTGGCGGTCAGCGAGTGGGGCGCAGCCGGAGCATGGCCGGCACGGGTCTTCGGGCTGTGCGCGGCCGGCCCGCTGATCACGGGCACCGCCCCATACGGGCTCGGCCTGGCGTCCGCGCTGGCC
>DASQTR010000225.1:0-9598 GCA_035641795.1 Ilumatobacter sp. | reverse complement strand
GCAAGGACGGCGTGATCACCGTCGAGGAATCGAACACCTTCGGTCTGGAGCTCGAGCTCGTCGAAGGGATGCGCTTCGACAAGGGATACATCTCGCCGTACTTCATCACCGATGCCGAACGCATGGAGGCCGTGCTCGAGGAGCCGTACATCCTGCTCAACCAGGGCAAGATCGCGACCGTCCAGTCATTGCTGCCCGTGCTCGAGAACGTGATGAAGACCGGCAAGCCGCTGGTGATCATCGGCGAGGACGTCGAGGGCGAGGCGCTCGCCACGCTCGTCGTGAACAAGATCCGTGGCACCTTCCAGTCCGCCGCCGTGAAGGCGCCCGGATTCGGCGACCGTCGCAAGGCGATGCTCCAGGACATGGCCGCGCTCACCGGTGCCCAGGTCATCAGCGAGGACGTCGGGCTCAAGCTCGACAACACCACGCTCGACCTGCTCGGCCAGGCCAAGCGCGTGATCATCACCAAGGACAACACGACGATCGTGGACGGCGCCGGCTCGACCGATGACGTCAAGGGCCGGATCAACCAGATCAAGACCGAGATCGAGAACACCGACTCCGACTGGGACCGCGAGAAGCTCCAGGAGCGGCTCGCCAAGCTCGCGGGCGGCGTCGCCGTGATCAAGGTCGGTGCCGCCACCGAGATCGAGCTCAAGGAGAAGAAGCACCGCATCGAGGACGCCGTCTCGTCGGTACGGGCGGCGATCGAGGAAGGCGTGGTCGCCGGTGGCGGCACGGCACTGATCCGTGCCCGTCCCGCGGTCCAGACCCTCGCCGACTCGCTCGAGGGCGATCAGCAGACTGGCGCCCGGTTGGTGTGGGAGTCGCTCACCACGCCGGCTCGCAACATCGCCGAGAACGCCGGCTTGGAGGGCAGCGTCATGGTGCGGGCGATCGAGGCGGAGACCGGCGTCAACGGCCTCAACGCCGCCACGGGCGAGATCGTCGACCTCGTCAAGGCCGGCATCATCGATCCCGCCAAGGTCACCCGCGCCGCGCTCCAGAATGCGGCGTCGATCGCCGCCCTGGTCATCACGACCGAGGCGCTGATCGCCGACAAGCCAGAGCCGCCGGCCGCCCCTGGTGGTGGCGGTGGCATGGACGGCATGGGCGGCATGGGCGGCATGATGTAAGACGCCACCCGGTTTCTGGCACCCCAACGGTGCCTGGCGCCGGTTGATCGAACGGCCCGGGGCTTCGGCTCCGGGCCGTTGCGCGTTCGGACGGATAGCTTGCACGAGATGGGTGAGCGCGCCATGCGGCCGTTCTGGATCCACCAGGCCGCCGAGTACCTGATCGGGATCGCCCTCGTGGCCCAGGGTTTGCAGGATCCGAAGCCCCTCGTACCGTGCGTCGTCGGAACGCTCGTGATCCTCAACGCGGCAGTGGCGATCGGGCCGCTGGGGGCCTTCAAGTGGTTCGGCCGCGGGATGCACAAGTGGCTCGACGTCGGAGTGATGGGCGTGATCGCGGTCGCCGCCCTCAACCCGTGGGTCGACACCGCCGCAACAGGCCGTGCGATCCTGCTGGTGATGCTGCTGCCGCTCGGTTTCCTGTGGTTCTACACCGACTGGGCGGAACGACCCAGCCGCAAGGAGCGCCGCGCCGCGGCAGCGGGCCCGACGGGCGAGCAGATCGGGCGCTCCGCGGGTCGGATCGCGGGCAACAGCTACGTCGCCGCCAAGCAGGCGATCAAGAAGCGGACCGGTTAGCTCCCTCGGCGCGGGCGGCTTCGATCTTCTCGGTCGTGAGCTTGGCGCGGCCGAAGACGAACAAGCCGACGTACACCAACGAGGTCACGATCCAGGTCGCCCGCAGCGCCGTCTCGCGGTCGGCGACGCCTTCGATCACGAACACGAGCACCCCCCCGATGGCGGCACCGATCGGCATCATGCCCCACGCGAAGAATCGGTAGACGCTGTTGACGCGGCCCAGCATCCGTTCGGGGATGATCGACTGCCGCAGGCTCACCGTGATCACGTTCCACAGGATTGCGAACAGGGCCTCGAGCGCGAACATCGCCAGCGTCACCGGCCAGTACGTCAGCAGGCCGATCACCATCGGCGGGATCGCCATGCCGACAAGCGAAATCGCCAAAGACGTGCCGCTGCCGACGCGCTTGGAGATGTGCGAGGCGACGTTGCCGCCGATCAGCCCGCCGACCGCGGCACCGAACCCGATCACCGTGAACAGCACCGGCCCGATACCGAGCACCTCCTGGGCGAACAGCACGAGCGTCGCCTGGCTGATCATCCCGGCGGCGTTCATCAAGCCGAGCATGATCGCCATCGGCCGGAGTACCGGGTGCGCCATCAGCCAACGCACCCCTTCGGCGAGCTCCGCCTTGAACGAGCGGCGCTCGGCGTCGGGCTCGCGCTCAGCGCGGAATGACCCGGGGATCAGTGCCACGAGCGCCGCCGCCGCGAAGAAGGAGCCGGCGTCGACGAAGAACGGCATCGAGAAAGCGGCGATCAGCAGCAACGAACCGAGCGGTGGCCCGATGAACGTGTTGGCGATCGCCTCGATGCTCCACATACGCCCGTTGGCCTTCTCGAGCTGGTCGACCCGCACCACGTTCGGCAGGATCGTCTGCGCCGAGTTGTCGCGCAGCACCTCGGCCATGCCGAGCAGCAACGTCGCCAGCACGACGAGCAGGTAGAGACCCGTTTGTGTGCCGGTGACCGAGCCGACCTCGTCGGGTCCCGGGAGCGCCCCCTGCTGGCCGAGCACGGCAAACGCCACGCCGAGCGTGAGCAACCCCCGCAATATGTCCATCGTCACCATCGCCCGGCGGCGGTCGACACGGTCGGTGATGACGCCCGCGGGAAGCGTGAAGACGAGCCACGGCAGACGCTGTGCGACCATGACGACCGCCACGAGTATCGGGTTTCGGGTGACCGCCGACGCCAGCCAGGGATAGGCGATCTGGGACATGCCGTCGCCGACGTTGGAGATCACGCTGCCCGTGAAGAGCTTGTAGAAGCTCGACCCGAGTCGCTTCGGGGCGGCGGTGGTCGTGACGACCCCGGTGTTGTCGGTCTGCGTCATCGCATCACCTCGTCGTCCTCGACGTCGTCCCGCGGCGGGCCGATCCGGCGGATGGTGGGGAACATGGCCACGTACAGGCCGTACTCGATGTCGCCCTCGCGCGGTTCGGCGATGAACTCGAGCGTGACTTCGAACAGCCGCTGGATGTACTCCTCGGCGCGCGCCTTGGGGATGCGCGCGCGCCGGTAGGTGAACCCTGCCGTGACGAGCTCTTCCGGCAGCTGCATGTCGGCCTCGGCCAGGACGTTGTCGAGGAACGGGATCTCTCCTGGTCCGTGGTCGACCTCGATCGTGCGACCGGTGCGGCCGTAGTAGCGCTCCTCGATCGCCCGCACCTTGCGGGTGCGCACGACCTGCAGCAGCCCAGCCTCGACCAGTACGTTGACGTGATAGGCGACGCTTCCCTTCGGGCGTCGCAGTCGCCCCGCCAGTTCGGTGACCGTCATCGCCCGCTCGAGCACGAGATCGAGGATCGTCAGCCGGAGCGGGTCGCCCAGCGCCTTCATCCGCGCCGGGGTGTCGGCGCGCACCTTCTCGGCCAGTTTGTAGTCGACGGTCCGTCGCGCCGCCGCAATGTCCGACATTTCCCGAACAATACAGATTTATCGGACGACTGCCAAGCGCGTGATCACCCCTCGTAAGCTCATGCAATGACGTTCGAGCGGCCCGCTCCAGACCTCACCAAGCTGCTCGCAGCGTGGGAGGAGTTCGAGCGCGGTGAGCAGCAGCCAGGGAAGGTACTGGCCAACCTCAAGACGGCCGGCCTCGGCGAGGTGCTCGACCAGTTGCTCGCATCCGGCTGGTCACCCGCGACCGGCGATTCCGCCGCGGATGGCTGAAACCGGCACGGGTGCCGAGATACCGCCGGTACCGGTCGGGCGCGGGCGGCAGGTAATTCCCCGCCCGCCGGTCTGGGCGATCGGCCCTGCCGCCCCGTGGCCGGTCGCCGCTGCGCCCACCCTGGCGCAGGTGTTGCAGGCGGTCCCGAACGTCACGCGGGCATTGCTGCCGGCGTACGGCGACTCACGGCACTCGGCAGTGCTCGTGCTGCTCACCGATGTCGGCGTTGGACCAGAGGTGTTGTTGACACGAAGGTCGTGGGAGATGCGCACTCATCGAGGTGAGGTGAGCTTTCCCGGCGGGCGGATGGATCCCGGCGAGACGGCGCTCGAAACCGCGCTGCGCGAGGCGCACGAAGAGGTCGGGCTCGATCCCGGCTCCGTGACCGTGCGCGGCGAGCTCGATCACCTCAACACCGCAGTGACCCGCAGCTACATCGTCCCCAAGGTCGGCACCGTGCCCGAGCGGCCCGACCTGCGGGCGCAGACCTCCGAGGTCGAACGCGTCCTGTGGGTGCCGCTCGCCGGGTTCACCCGCGAGGGCGCCTACCGCAGCGAGCATTGGGGCGAGTCACCACTCGACCGCACGCTGCACTTCTTCGAGCTCGAGGACGAGACGGTCTGGGGGGCGACGGCCAGGATCATCGCCGACCTGCTCCAGCGCGCCCTCACGTGAATCAGAGCCGCGCCAGCGCGGCACGAGCGTCCCGCCGGCCCTGCTCGATGAGCTGTCGCGAGCGCTGAGGGCGGAACGAGCCGAAGAACATCTTCGTGTGGTGGTCCGGCAGGATCGGCACGATCTGCACCGGGCCGCGCCGTCCGCGGTTGTGACGCTCGAACGTGGCATCCACCGCCGCCAGCAGCGTGTCTCGCCGAGCACCTGCTTGTACCGACTGGAGCACGGCATCACGGGCGCCGGCGTGCGCCTCGCGCCAGCGTTCGGCGCGGGCGTTGGTGCGTTCCGCGTCCGCCAATGCCCGTGTCGTCTCCGTGTACTGGTTCCACTCTGCGGCGGCGAGCGCGACCGCCAGTGGTCCTTTCGGTTCGTCGGGGCGCGGCGCCTGCGGGGCGACGCCCACGACGAACGCGCGGTCGACGCCGGCGCTGAGCAGCACGTCTTCGAGTGGGCACCCGTCGATGGTGAGGCCGTCGGCGTACTGCATCCCGTCGATCACCGTCGGGCGCACGAGCGCCGGCACGGCGACCGCGGCATCGATGCCGTCGGCGAGCGCCACGTGAGCGCCGGGCCACTCGAACACGTCGGACCGGCCGGTCGTGAGGTTGGCGAGATTGGTGCGGAAGCGCACACCGTCGCCGATTCGTGCAGATGCAATGAAGCGGTCGATGATGCCGCGTCGCTGCGGCCGGTTGTGCATGAAGCTCGGCGCCCACAGCACAGCGCCGCGCACCAGTCCTGCGAAGTCGACACCGAGAATGTCGCGGTCGCGCCACGACGACCACTGCTCGACGAGCTCGTCGACTTGGCCAGTGGCGACGAACGATCCGTTGATCGCGCCCGCCGAGCAGGTGCCGATGACGTCGAAGTGAATCCCACCCTCGGTGACCAATGTATGGACGACGCCCGCCTCGTAGGCCGCGCGTGCGGCGCCCGGTGTGAGGAACAGACCGGTCTTCACAGCTCCGCCCGTGCGGCGTCGTCGTGCCCCAGCCGGCGCGCCTCGTGCATCGACTTCGTCGGAAAGCGCCAGAGCGGGTAACCGAGCCGCTTCGACGGGCTGATCCAGACGAACTGCGGAGGCGCAGGCATGTCGAGCGGCCCAATTGCCTCCTTGAACCGCGCCGTCAGCTCCCGGTCTTCGCCGGCGATGTCCGCGAGGTCGGCCGCGACCGCCGTCGCGTCGGCGCTCCACCGGCTGGCGTCGGTGGACCGCTCGATCGCCCGCCGCGAGTCGTGAGCGAGATTGATCTCGAACGCCCGGTCGGCCACGGCGCGCCATGTTCGGTACCGCCGCGGCGCACCCTCGTTCGCGAGCGGGATGCCGGCAAGCACGCCGACGACCCGGTCGGGCGGGTCGTGGCTGGAGATTGCGGCCAGGGGCACACTGTCGATCAGCGTCGCCTCGGCGAGCAGCCGGTCGCCGGACCGTCGCGGCGCGATCAGCCCCGGCGTGGCCACGGCCGTCATCACGGCGTCGACGATTGGCAGCGGATCGCCGGGGTAGCGGTGCACGACCTCGTCGCCGGTCATGAGGTCGAAGGTGGTGACCGCCAGCGTCGCCCGGTTGGCGGTCAACGCCGCTTCGCTGACGTGCTCGGCGACGAATCGGCGTTGCGGCGTACCGACCATCGGCGCCCGCCACGGAGTGCGCAGGTTCGGACGCACCAGCTTCAACGTCGAGATCGAGTTCCAGAACTCACCGATCCGGTCGTGCGCACCACATGCGAGCAGGGCGGCGTGCATCGCCCCGATCCCGCAGCCGACGAAGCAATCGAAGCGCATCCGCCGCTCGCCCATAAGGTGCTCGATCGCCCCCACCTGGTACGCCGCCCAGCTCGCCCCGGCGTTCAGCAGCAGGGCGTCGGTCATGAGAGAAAGCGCTCGATCTCCGTGACGGCGCGGTCAATCGCCGGTGACGGCAGGAACACGTGGCCGGCGTCGGGGATCACGACGACGCGGTCGTCGCCACCGGTGAACTGGGCGCGGATGCGAGCGAACTCGCGCCGGCGGCGCGGCACGAACCGGTCGGCGTCGCCGAGCAGCACCAGCGCCGGCTGCGGGATCCCGTCCAGACGAGTCGAGAAGTCACGCCCGATCTGCCACTTCGTGCGCCGGGCGACGCCCTCCTGGTCGCTGTTGGCTACACCGGCAAGGAACGGATGGCTGCCGCCGTCTCCGATGGGTCCGCATGCGATCGCCATCAGCCGCGGCGTGGCCGCCCGGTAGATCTTGCGCGGTGACAGACGCGTCGTCAGTGCGGACAGCCATAACGACACGGTGCGCGTGCGCGTGAACGTCGACATCAGCGCCACTCGACGGACCTTGTCGGGGCGGCGCTGCGCGACCTCGGCGGCCAGCCATGTGCCGATGGACTGGCCGACCACGTCGCACTCGTCGGGCAGCAGGTCGGCGATCGCCTCCGCGAGCGAGTCGAGATCGGGCTCGACCTCGGCCGCGTAATCGACGAGCAGCACCCGCCGGTGCTGCCCGAGCCGGTCGACGATCGGCGCCACGCTGCCACGCTGGCCGTCGATGCCGGGAATCACCACGACCGGCGGATGGGCGGGCTCCGTAGCGCCCGATGCGATCAGCCGCGGCCGCCGACCCGGCAGCAAGGCGGCGCCGTCGATCGACGCGTCGCGCACGAACCGGAAATGGGCGAGCCAGAACCGCCGCGTCAATCGGTACAGCCAGCCCTCGGCGATCTCCCACGAGCCGAACTGCGAGCCGAGTGGACCCTCGGCGAACAGGTACGAATGGAACGCGTGCAGGCCGGGGGCGCGGACTTCCCACGTGACCCGTCGATGGCGGTCGACCTCGACGATGGTCGCCCGCGCCGGCATCAGGTACGGGTACCAGCGCTTGATCGGCCGGAACGTCCACGCCAGCCTGGCGCGCTCGCGGAGCGTTCCCCCTCTGACTCGGGCGCGCCTGATGCATGGGTTCCAGGACGGCCAGCGTTGGACGTCGGTGAACGCGTCCCACAGTTCGTCCACCGGCATCGCCACGTCGCCCCATCCCGCCACCGGCAGTTCGTCGTCGGCGGGCCAGCCGGGGGGGATCACCGGTTCGACCCCGCGCCGGCTGGGATCGTCACCTTCGATCGCCATGGCCGGATGGTAGACGGGCTGCGGCCGACTCCGGAATTCGAAATTCACGTGGCGCCGATCCGAACTACGGTGCCCGGGAACGTCTCCCGACAGCGGGCCGGGGAAGGCGAAAACGGAGGTTCTGATGGACGAGGTCGATGCGGTAGTCATCGGCTCGGGTTTCGGCGGATCGGTGGCAGCCGCCCGGCTCGCCGAGGCGGGCAAGTCGGTGGTGGTGCTCGAGCGCGGCAAGGCCTACCCACCCGGCTCGTTCGCGCGCAGCCCCCACGAGATGGCGCGCAGCTTCTGGGATCCATCCAAGGGATTGCACGGCATGTTCGACCTCTGGTCGTTCAGCGACATCGACGCCGTCGTGTCGGCGGGACTCGGCGGCGGATCGCTGATCTACGCCAACGTGATGCTCCGCAAGGACGAGCACTGGTTCGTTCAGGAGGACCCGCGCTCGGGCCCCGGCTATGAGTACTGGCCGGTCAACCGTGAGCAGCTCGACCCTGATTACGACATCGCCGAGCAGATGTTGGGAGCCACGTCCTTTCCGTTCCAGTTCAGTCCGTACTCGATGGCGCCGAAGACGCAGGCGATGAAGTCGGCCGCGACCGCGCTCGTCGAGGGCGGTCGTCGTGATCTCTCCTGGCAGTTGCCGAAGTTGGCCGTTTACTTCGGCGGTGACACGCCGGCGCCGAGCACCCCGTTCATCGGCGAGCACTACCACGGGCCGACTGCCTTCCGTCGCGGCTGCCGGCTGTGCGGCGAGTGCGACATCGGTTGCAACGACGGGGCGAAGAACTCGCTCGACTACAACTACCTGACAGTCGCCCACCAGAAGGGCGCCGACATCAGGGTGCGCCACGACGTCAAGGAGTTCGAGCGTCATCCCAAGGGCGGCTACGTGGTGCGCTATCGCGACCTCACCGACTACGAGGGCGTCGACGCCAAGCACGCGCCGCGCGGTGAGCTGCGCTGCAAGGTGCTCGTCGTGTCGGCGGGCGCGCTGGGCTCGACCTACCTGATGCTCGAGAACGCGCAGCGCCTGGGCGGCCTGCCATCGGCGCTGGGCACCAAGTTCTGCGGTAACGGCGACCTGCTCGGATTCGTCCGCACCCGCGACGGGCGCGTCCTGGCCGGCACACGCGGCCCGGTCATCACGAGCACGATGCGCGTCGACGACGAAGCCGACCCCGGCGGCGCCGGCACAGGCCGCGGGTTCTATCTCCAGGACGGCGGCTACCCGGGCTTCGCCGACTGGATCCTCGAGACGACGTCGCTGCCGAACCGCTTGTGGCGATCACTCAAACTGGGGGCGACGCTGGTCGCCAACCGCGTCCGCCACCACCGCACCAACCACTTGAGCCTGGCGGTCAGCCAGCTCGTCGGCGCCTCGTCGATCTCGTCGGGCTCGCTGCCGATGTTGGGCATGGGCCGCGACGTGCCCGACGGCGTGATGCGGCTCGACGGGGACTGGCTCGAGATCGACTGGAACATGGAGAGCTCGCGGGAGTACTTCGGGCGGGTCAAGCAGCTGATGGCGCAGGTGGCGCAAGAGCTCGACGGCGAGCTGATCGTCAACCCGACGTGGTGGCTGAAGCGAGTGGTGACGGTGCACCCGCTCGGCGGCTGCCCGATGGGCACGCAGGCCGAGATGCCGCCGCTGGGCGAGCCGGGCGCGCCGGGCGTCGTCGATGATCACGGTGAGGTGTTCGGCCACCGCGGTTTGTTCGTGGCCGATGGGTCGGTGATGCCGGGGCCGGTCGGAGCCAACCCGTCGCTCACGATCGCGGCACTGGCGGAACGTTTCAGTCGACGGATGATCGAACGGGTGGGATGAGGCGTCGGATGAGGCGTCGGATGAGGAGGGTTGGAGCATGAAGCGTGCGCTGATCATGGCGGGGGGTGGCACGAAGGTCGCATTCCAGGCG
>DASQTR010000224.1:0-6147 GCA_035641795.1 Ilumatobacter sp. | reverse complement strand
CGGCCCGCCGACAAGCGCGGCACCGTGGTGGAGGGGCCCTGGTCGGCACCGATCCCGCCGCGCACCACCGCCGACGCCGCCTCCGCCCAGGTCGAGCTCGACGAGTTGCTCGACAAGATCTCCGCCACCGGGCTCAACTCGCTGAGCAACGACGAGAAGCGGCGCTTGAACGAGCTGTCGAAGCGTCTCCGTTGAGTGAAGTTGGTCAAATTCTCCTGTAGTCGGGGCTCGCAAATGCCGAAGGACAGGCATGAGCGGTGGACTTCAGGCATTCGACGAGCAGGCCGTGAGCGGGCGCTCACGGCTGGACCAGGTCGCGACGCTGCTGACCTCGCCGGCGATGTGTCCTGACGAGGAGGAGATGCTGGTCATCGCGCTCCGGCCCGAGCGTGACAGCAGGCGTGTCGTTGCCAGTGCGGGCAACAGCGCCGTGCGGGCCTCGATCTCGGTCTCCGTCGCCGCCGGCAACCAGCGCCCGTGGACCAACCTCGAAGGCGCCGACATCGTCGATGTTCCGGTCGGCTCATTGCCCGAGGTGATCCGTGCCGCCATCCATCCCAGCGGTGTACAGGCGATCCGCGCCGCTTCCGTCGAGTGTGGGGGCACGCGCGATGCGCTGGCGATGTGGTTGACACGGTCGCCTTTCTTCACGTCGGAAGCGCACGCTCGCCATGCCACGGTCATGGCCAATCTGCGCGACGCCGCCGCTCGCGACCGCGCCGACGCCGCCGAGCGGGCGCTGGTCGAGCAGCAGGCGCGGGCGGCGCAGCAAGCGGACGAGGCCGCCATGAGCCAGCAGACCGCGGGCGATCCGTTGGCGGCGATGCCGACCCGGAGCGATTTCGACGCCGCGCTCGCCCGCGTGAAGTCCGACGAGACCGGATTGGTCGTGCTCGGCATCGACAACATCGACAGCATCATCGAAGCG
The DNA here is from genome assembly GCA_035641795.1 of Ilumatobacter sp. Lineage (GTDB taxonomy): Bacteria > Actinomycetota > Acidimicrobiia > Acidimicrobiales > Ilumatobacteraceae > Ilumatobacter. Next base: position 5,219 of record DASQTR010000224.1, on the reverse strand, counting down.
CGTGGCAGCGATGCTGCCGAGCTCGTGCGCCGGGCGGTCGCAGCCCGGGTTTCCGGGTCGTGCCGGAAGAACGACGTCGTCGCGCACGTCGGAGACAACGCCTTCGCGGTATTGCTCGTCGATGTCGACCGGCGTGCGGCGTTCGAGATCTCGAAGCGCATGCGCAGTGACGCGTCAGAGTCCGTTGACGTCGACGGTGAGGCGGTCGACGTATCGATCAGCGTCGGCCTCTCGCACGAGGCGGGACTCGTCGATCCGGTCGAGCTGTTCGCCTCCGCCGAGTCGGCTATGGAGGACGCACAGGACGCCGGCGGCGCCCGCATGCTGATCGCGTGCTGACCACTACGGCGCGGGATCGCAGCGAGTCTTCTCGGCAACGCCTCACGCTGCGGGTTGCAGACCGACCTTGCGAAGGCGCGCCAACGTCAGCCAGGCGAACACGAGCAGACCGGCGGCGACCGCGGTGGCGATGTTGGCGAGCACGTGATAGCCGGCCGACTGTTTGATGAAGCCGGACGCGAGCGCGGCGGAGGCGCCGCACAAGCTGAGGGTGAGGTCACCTGTTCCCTGCGCCTCGACCCGCGCCGGGAAAGGCACCGACGCGGTGAGCAGCGTGGTCCCGGCGATCAGCCCGAGGCTCCACCCCAGGCCGAGCAGGAACAGCCCGACGAAGATCAGCGCCGGCACGTAACCGGCGACGACGGCCGCAAGCGTGCCCGCCGCGAGCACGCCGGCGCCGACCTGAATCGCCGGCACGGCGCCGACGCGACGCACATAGCTGCCGACGAACGGAGCCATCCCGTACATGCCGAAGATGTGCACAGCGATCACCACCGCCGAGAGGTCGGCCTGACCATGGTCCTTCATGTGCGGTGGCGTCATCGTCATTACGCCGACCATCGCCGCCTGGCTCGCCGCCATCGCCACGAGCCCTAACACGGCACCGTGCGAGCTGCGGATCACGCCGTACGAGGTGCGCAGCTGGCGGATCGGGCGCACCCGCTCGGCGTGCCGATCGGTGCCGCCGATCACGACCAGCGGATCCGGCCGGAGGAACGTCCAGAAGATCACTGCCCCGACCCCGAAGAACAGCCCGGCGAACAGATACGGCCCGATGAACTCGTCGAGGCCGAGCGCTACACCGACCCGCTTCTCGAAGGGCGTCAGCAGCGGCCCGAACACGGCCCCCAACGTGCCCACCCAGACGACGCTGCCGATCGCCGTCGCTCGCTGCTCCTCGCGGGCCAGGTCGGCGGCGACGTACCGGCTCTGCAGTGTCGCCGCCTGCCCACATCCGAAGACCGTCATGCCCAGGATGAAGAGCCAGAACCACTTCAGCTGCCCGCCGGTGGCGGCGATCGCCGAGCCGAATAGGCCGAGCAGCAGCGCCAGCACGAGACCGGACCGCCGGCCATGCCGCTTCATGCGCGCCGCGAGCGGGATGGCCATGATCGCCGACCCGGTCGTGAAGGCGGCGCTGCCGAGCCCCGCCAGTCGATCGGAGCCGAGCATGTCCTTGCCGAGCAACGAGACCACGGCGACGACACCGGCGACCGCCGCCTGACCCGGCACGACACCGAGCCGCAGTACGTTCAGCGTGCGACGCTGCAGCGCATCCTGCTCCGACGCGGTCAGCACGGCTGTCACGCGGACACTTTGTCAGACGAGCCCGTGGTGTCTGGAACCGCTTGCGGTGCCTGACACCGGGCTCGAACCCGCCCCCCGTGGCGTCCTAGCGCTCGGTGTCACACACCAAGTGTTCGGCTTTGCGACGGACGTGAGTCAACCGACACGGAACACTTGGTATCAGACACGGACCAACGGGCGCAGGAAACGGCCTGTGTGGCTGCCCTCGACCTCGGCGACGTGCTCGGGCGGTCCCTCGGCGACGACGATTCCCCCGCCGCTCCCGCCTTCGGGTCCGAGGTCGATGATCCAGTCGGCGGTCTTGATCACGTCGAGGTTGTGCTCGATCACCAGCACGGTGTTGCCCTGGTCGACAAGTCGTGACAGCACCGTCAGCAAGCGCTTGACGTCCTCGAAGTGCAGTCCGGTGGTCGGTTCGTCGAGGAGATAGATCGTGTGCCCGGTGGAGCGCTTGGCCAGCTCGGTGGCCAGCTTGACTCGCTGCGCCTCGCCGCCCGACAGCGTGGGCGCCGGCTGGCCGAGGCGGACGTACCCGAGACCGACGTCCATCAACGTCTGCATGTAGCGGCCGATCGCGGGCTGGTTGGCGAAGAAGTCGACCGCCTCGGCGACAGGCATGTCGAGCACGTCGGCGATGTTGCGCCCCTTGAACTCGACGTCGAGCGTGTCGCGGTTGTAGCGCGCGCCCTTGCACACCTCGCACGGGACGTAGACGTCGGGCAGGAAGTGCATCTCGATCTTGATCGTGCCGTCACCGGCGCAGGCCTCGCAGCGACCGCCGGGGACGTTGAAGCTGAAGCGACCGGGCTGATAGCCGCGGACCTTGGCCTCGTTGGTGGAGGCGAACAGCTTGCGGATGTTGTCGAACACGCCGGTGTAGGTGGCCGGGTTGGAGCGCGGTGTGCGACCGATCGGCGACTGGTCCATGTCGATGACCTTGTCGAGGTACTCGATGCCGTCGATCCGCTTGTGCCGGCCGGCCGGCATCTTCGACTTGTAGATCCGTTGCATCAACACCGGCAGCAGGATGTCGCGAACCAACGTCGACTTGCCGGAGCCCGACACACCGGTGATGGTGACGAAGCAGCCGAGCGGGATGTCGACCGTGATGTCGCGCAGGTTGTGCTCGCGGGCGCCGTGGACGGTGAGCTTCTCCAGCTTCGGCGTGCGCCGCACCTGGGGAATCGGGATCGACCTGCGCCCGGTGAGGTACTGGCCGGTGACCGACTCTTTGACTCTCTCGATGCCCTTGACCGGACCGCTGTAGACGACCGCGCCACCGTGCTCGCCGGCGCCGGGGCCGATGTCGACGATCCAGTCGCTCTCCCGGATCGTCTCCTCGTCGTGCTCGACGACGATCACCGTGTTGCCCAGGTCGCGCAGGCGCGTCAGGGTGTCGATCAGCCTTCTGTTGTCACGCTGGTGGAGGCCGATCGACGGCTCGTCGAGCACGTACAGCGTGCCGACCAGACCCGAACCGATCTGGCTGGCAAGGCGGATCCGCTGCGCCTCGCCGCCGGCGAGCGTGCCGGCGCTGCGCGACAGCGTGAGGTAGTCGAGGCCGACGTCGAGCAAGAACCCCAGCCGAGCGTTGATCTCCTTGGTCACCCGCTCGGCGATCATCTTGTCGCGCTCACTCAGCTCCAGCGCGGCCAGGAATTTCGAGGACTCGCCGATCGACATCTCGCAGACCTCGGCGATGTTCTTGGCACCGACGGTGATGGCGAGCGTGTAGGGCTTGAGCCGGGCGCCGTCGCAGGCGCGACACGGCACCTCGCGCATGTAGCCCTCGTACTGCTCACGGGCCCAGTCGCTCTCCGCACCCTGGTGCCGGCGCTCGATCCACGGGATCACGCCCTCGTATTCGGTCGAGTACTGCCGGCTTCGTCCGTACCGGTTCTTGTACTTGACGGTGAGCTTGCCCTTGGTCCCGTGCAGCACGACCTGCTGCTGCTTGGCGGTCAGCTTCTCCCACGGCGAGCTGAGGTCGATGTCGTAGGTATCGGCGACCGACTCGAGCATGCGCTGGAAGTACTGCGTGTGGGCGGTGCGCCAAGGAGCGATCGCACCGTCTGCGATCGACTGCTCGGGGTCGGGGATCACGAGCTCGGGATCGACCTCGAACGTCGTGCCGAGGCCGTCGCACTTCTCGCACGCGCCGTACGGCGAGTTGAACGAGAAGTTGCGCGGCGCCGGCTCTTCGTACGAGGTGTGGCACACCGGGCACGCCAGATGCTGGCTGAAGGTCAGTGTCTCGGCCTCTGCGTCGGCTCTGACGATCTCCACCTCCGCGACACCGTCGGCGAGTTGCAGCGCGCTCTCGAGCGAGTCGGTGACGCGGCGCTCGATACCCTCACGCAGCACGAGCCGGTCGACGACGATCTCGATCTTGTGCTGCTCGTATCGGGCGAGCCGCGCCGTGCGCTGCAGGAACTCGTCGATCACCACCGTCTCGCCGTCGATGCGCGCGCGTACGTAACCCTGCCCGGAAAGGTCGGCGAGCAGCGTGTCGTATTCACCCTTGCGCCCGCGCACGACCGGCGCCAGCACCTGGAACCGTGTGCCTTCCGGGAGCTCGAGGATGCGGTCGACGATCTGCTGCGGTGTCTGGCGCTGGAGGCGCGTGCCGTCGTTCGGGCAGTGCTGGATGCCGACCCTGGCGTAGAGCAGGCGTAGGTAGTCGTAGACCTCGGTGATCGTGCCGACCGTCGATCGCGGGTTGCGGCTCGCCGACTTCTGGTCGATCGAGATCGCGGGTGAGAGGCCCTCGATCACGTCGACGTCGGGCTTGTCCATCTGCCCGAGGAACTGCCGGGCGTAGGCGCTGAGCGACTCGACATAACGGCGCTGGCCCTCGGCGTAGATGGTGTCGAAGGCGAGGCTCGATTTTCCCGACCCGGACAGGCCGGTGAAGACGACGAGCTTGTCGCGCGGGAGCTCGACGTTGACGTTCTTCAGATTGTGCTCTCGGGCACCGCGGACGCAGATGGTGGGTCCGCTCGGCACCGCTGTCTTGCGGGTGGCCATTCCGTCGGAGGCTACCGACGAGCGGGCCTGGCGGCGGCCGCGGTTCGGAGGCTTTGGGTCGACATGACGGTCACATCGGCCACCGTACCACGTGATCGAACACTTGTACGACCACCGTCGTCGCACACTGCTACCTGCACGACGCGAGGCAGGCGGTCCACGACGAGCACGCCCCGGCCCGGCACCCAGCGTGTGCCCGGCCGTGTGGAGAGCCGCACGCCTGTCACCTGCAGGAACTCGCCAGGATCGTCCGGCTGCAGGAGCAGCATTCGGCGCGCCCGCTTGAGCGCGGCGGCGACCGGGTTGGACGTGAAGCCGGTGATCGCCGTCGTGTCGACGGCGGCGACGATCCGCAATTGCGGACATGTGGCGACCCGTTCCCACGCTGCTGCCAGGGCGAGGTCGTCGAGCAGTTCGAGGTCGTCGACGAGCAGCACCCGGGGGCGCGGCATCGACGTGTGACCGGTCCGGGGCGGAAGGGCGAGCGCGTCGAGCAAGGAAGCGATCTCGTTCGCCGATCGGAATGTTGCATGCTCGACGGCGGC
>DASQTR010000223.1:0-2033 GCA_035641795.1 Ilumatobacter sp. | reverse complement strand
CCATCGCCCGGTACTCGACCGGCATCGCGTCGGCGAGCTCGTGGAGCTCGTCAGCGGAGATGTGGCGCGGCTCGCCGCGGCGTGTGCTTCCGAGTCGGATACCACGGCATGGACTCCGGGCAATGACCTCGGCGTCAACCGCGGCTGACAAGACGCCGCGTAGGACGCCGTAGTTCGTCCGCACTGTCGCCGCAGCCAAACGAGCGCGCATCTTGTCCACCACGCCTCGCACTGCTCCCGGCGTGATCTTGGCGAGGGCAGTGCCGCCGAGCGCCGGGAGCCACCACTTCGCCATCACAACTCGGTCACGCGCTGCCGTCGTGCCCCGCTTCACCCGCTCGTTCTCGTACCGAGCCCACCATTGGGCGAGTGTCGTCCGACCGGCGGAGGAGTCGATATAGCCACCGGCGCTCTTGGAGTGCTCGACGCCTGCGAGGTGCTGCTCGGCTTCGACCTTGAGACGGAACGTCTTCGACCGGCTCGCACCTTCCGGAGTACGCCATCTCGCGCGCCATCCGTTCGACACCTTCGTGATCGATGCCATCGTCAGCCTGCCTTTCCTTTCCGGCCGGGCGGCAGGAACCCGCGGCGTCGGGCTTCTTTCACCCAGGAGTGAACGTTCGTGACGGGTTCGTCGTTGACTTCGGCAAGCTCAGCTGCTGGCCGGCCGACATGCTGGGCGAGGGCCGCGTACTGCGCCGCGACGCGCTTGTAGAACTCATCGCCATACGGCCGGTGGTCCGGAACCTCAAGTGGCCTGACGACCGAAGGGCCGCGACCGTGCAGCTTGACGGCGTCGCCCGGTCCAGGCTCATCGATGTGTTCGCGGATTGTCGCCGCGATCTTCGGAGCGTTTGCCCACGCGCTGATCCGGCCGATCGGCACCCTGCGCAGCCCGTCGGCCGAGAGTGGTTCCTGTCCGAGATGAAGACGCAGTTCCATAGGTTCAAGTCGCCCGTCATCGCGTACCTCGAACCTCACCTGCGCGTCGGCCAGAACTATCCCACGAGGGCGCCCTTGATAGCGCCATGAGTAGTTGACCCAGCCACCACGGTGGACAGCGAGGACTTCGGTGCGCCGTGATCCCATCGGGGTCTCACTGTACCTCTTACGTGCGCTCACGTGGGGTATACTGCTCCTATGTCGGCTCATACAGGAGATGACCCAGATGGATAGATTGCTGACGGCTGCTGACGTGGCAGCCCTGCTTCGCAAGAGCCTGCCGAGCTTCTATCAATTGCGACACCGGGGCGACGGTCCCCCCGCGGTTCGCATCGACGGACGCCTGCGCTTCCGTCCCGAAGACGTGCGCCGGTGGCTTGAGGATCATGTCGAGGCCGGCGCCGATGCGTGAGGCACTGCCGCCTGTCGACCTCGTGGTCGTTCGCTTGAGGGAGCGCGGCTGCAAACCGAAGAAACGCGGTCGTGAATGGGACGCTTCGTGCCCGGCACACGACGACGAGCGCCCGAGCTTCGGCGTACGGGAAGGCGACGACGGCCGCGCGCTGGTCAACTGTCAGCGCGGCTGCACGCACGAACAGATCTGCGACTCGCTCGCGCTCCAGCCGGCGGATCTGTTCCCGCGCAAGCCGCGGCCGAACATCGTGGAGACCTACGAGTACCATGACGCCAACGGCGACGTGCTCTTCCAGGTGGTGCGCTTCTCGCCAAAGGGCTTTCGGCAGCGACGGCCCGACGGCGATGGAGGCTGGAAATGGAACCTGCGCGGCGTGCTGCGCGTCCTCTATGGACTGCCCCATGTCGAGGCCACCGCGCGCGACGGCGGCACGATCTATATCACCGAGGGCGAGAAGGACGCCGACGCGGCGGTGCTCGCCGGTGTGTGTGCGACCACAAATCCCGGCGGCGCAGGCAAGTGGAAGTCTGCCTACGCCGAGTCGTTGCGAGGCGCGTCGAGTGTGGTGGTCGTCGCCGACCGTGACGAAGCTGGCCGACAGCACGCTCGGCAGGTCGCGGCCAGCGTGAGCGAGTACGTCGAAGACGTAACCATCGTTGAGCCACTCGTCGGCAAC
>DASQTR010000222.1:0-4702 GCA_035641795.1 Ilumatobacter sp. | reverse complement strand
GTGGTCTGCAGCACGTTGGTGAAGTTGGTGAACATGCCCTGGGCGGTCTCCGGGCGGAGGTAGGCCACCGCGCCGGCGTCCTCGACCGGCCCGGCATGGGTCTTGAACATCAGGTTGAACTGGCGCGCCTCGGTGAAGCTGTTGGTCGCGCCGCAGTTCGGGCAGGTGTCGGGATCGTCGAGCTTGTCGAGGCGGAACCGCTGCTTGCAGTTGGTGCAATCGACCAGCGGGTCGGTGAAGTTGGCGAGGTGCCCGCTCGCCTCCCAGATCTGGGGCGGTCCGAGGATCGCTGCGTCGATCAGCACCACGTCGTCGCGCTGTTGCACCATCGCCCGGACCCACGCCTCGCGCACGTTGCGCAGCAGCAACGAGCCGAGCGGCCCGTAGTCGTACGTCGACCGGAAACCGCCGTAGATCTCGGCCGAGGGAAAGACGAACCCGCGCCGCTTGCACAGATTGACGACTTGGTCGATGTCGCTTGCGGGCATAGAGACGCAAATGTTACGGCTGCCAAACCCCTTCATGTCGCGACGCAGTCAGTGATGCTCGAACATCGCCACTGCCTTTAGGCGACGTTCGATGTGGTGCTCGAGCGCTCGCGTGGCGAGGGTCGACACCTCGTGGGTCGCCGGTGACTCGGCGAGCGCAAGCGCTTCGTTGAGACGGCCGCCGAGGATGTCACGCATGATCGCCAGCGCCGCCGGCGAGATCGACGTGCCGGTGCGACAGTCCCGGCAGTGGACGCCGCCCTCGTTCACGTCGAAGGAAACGAACTCTTCGGGCTGGCGACCGCAGCGTACGCACGTGTCGAGCTGCGGTTCGAGCCCTTCCGCGGCGAGCAGCTTCCAGTAGAACGCGGACACGTTGAGCGGTGACGGCCTCGCAGCGATCGTGCGGAGCACACCGACGGCCATGCGGTACAGCCGCGGGTTGGGCTCGCGCTCGAGCGCCAGCTGGTCGACGGCCTCGATGGCGGCGATGCCCTGTGAAGCGCGGTCGAGGCTCGACAGCAGCGGCGCGAGCGGTTCGATCGACTCCGCCTGGGAGACGATGTCGAGCTCGCGTCCCCGGTAGAGCAGCAGCCGCACGTGGCTCATCGGCTCGAGCCGGGCGCCGAACTTCGATTTCGTCTTGCGCACTCCCTTGGCGACGGCTCGAACCTTGCCGTGCGCGGCGGTCATCATCACCACGATCCGATCCGACTCGGCGAGCTTGTACGTGCGCAGCACGATCCCCTCGTCCCGGTACAGCTCACCGCTCATGTGCGGTCACTCGTCGTCGAGCCCGCCGAAGCGGCGGTGGCGTCCGGCGAAGTCGACGACCGCGGCGGCGAGGTCGCCGGCCCCGAACTCGCTCCAGGTGACCGGGATGAAGACCAGCTCCGCGTAGGCGAGCTCCCAAACCAGCGAGGGCGGCAGCTGGGTCGGCGGACCGAGCACGACGATCAGGTCGGGCTCGGACTCGGCGGGACCGTACAGCGCGGCATTGACGGTCGCCTCGGTGACCGTGAGCGTCGGCTCGAGGGCATTCATCGCATCGGCGAAACGCCGCCGACCGTCGCCGTGGGGATCGACGGCGACGCAGCAACCACCGACGTCGTGGCGGCCGCCGGTCGTGATGTCGCGCTCGGAACTGCCCTCGCCCCGGTACACCCTGACCGTCAGCCACGGCACCCCGATCGAGGCGCAGTAGCTACCGAGCTCGTCGATCCGCTTCTCCCAGTCGTCGAGCTGCATGTCGGACCATTCGGTGGCGGTGCCCCCCACCACCATCACATGGTGCAGCGTCGGCGCCGCGTGGGCGGGCTGCGCGAGGTCCGCAGGGGGACGAGTCACTGCCCCATTCTCCCACGAACCCGCTCGCTAACGTGGACGACCTGTGGAGACCGTGAAGGGCGCAGGTGAGCAGCTTGGCTGCCATCCGAAGCCCAAATTGCACGTCGCCTGCATCATGGACGGCAACGGGCGCTGGGCGCGGCAGCACGGGCAGCCGCGAACGGCCGGCCACACCGAAGGCGAGGAGAACCTTGCCCGCGTCGTGCGCCTCGCGGTGGCCCGCGACATCGGTTGGCTCACGGTGTTCGGCTTCTCGACCGAGAACTGGATCCGCCCGCGGGCCGAGGTCAAGCACATCCTCGGCTTGCACGAGAAGTTGTTCGGCCGCGTCCGGGAGCTCAACGAACTGAACGTCCGGATCCGGTGGATCGGCCGCCCGTTCGACACGCCCGACGCGCGCACGCCGAAGTACGTGCAGCGTGCGATCCGCAAGGCGATCGCCGACACGTCGAGCAACACCGGGATGGTGCTGACCGTGGCCTTCGACTACGGCAGCCGTGCGGAACTGATGGCTGCCGTCGCCGGAGCCCGCGCTCAAGGGCCGGTCACCCCGCGAGCGATCGACGCCCACCTGTACATGCCCGAGCTGCCGACGGTGGACGTGATGGTCCGTACGAGCGGCGAGCTCCGGGTCTCGAATTTCCTGCTGTGGCAGGGCGCCGGCGCCAAGATCCACTTCACCGAGAGCGCCTGGCCCGACTTCGACGCCGCCGATCTCGACGCCGCGATCGCGCTCGTGGCCACATGACCGTCAGGGCGTCATCTGCCGGCGCGGCGCTGGCAGAAGTCACCGCCGCGCTGGTCTCCCACGAGGACCGGCCCGGACAGCAACGGATGGCGGAGGCGGTCGCCGACGCGATCGACTCCGGTCGTCACCTCGTCGTGCAAGCGGGTACCGGCACGGGCAAGACGCTCGCCTACCTCATCCCAGCGATCCTGTCGGAGAGGCGAACCGTGGTCGCCACCGCCACCAAGGCATTGCAGGACCAGCTCGCCACGAAGGATCTGCCGTTCGTCACCGAACAACTCGCGCAGCAGGGCGTCGACCTCCAATGGGCGGTGCTCAAGGGCCGCTCCAACTACCTCTGCCTGCAGCGACTCCGCGAGTTCGCGGCCCCAGCCCAGGAGCAGCTGCAGCTCGAGCCGGTCTCGCACGTCCTGCGTGCCGAGGTGACGAAGCTCGCAGAGTGGGCCGGGCAAACACGGTCGGGGGACGTCGCCGAGCTCGAGTGGAGCCCGTCGGACGCAGCGTGGCGGACGGTCAGCGTCGGCAGCGACGAGTGCCCTGGTGCCGAACGTTGCCCGATGGGCCGTGAGTGCTGGGCCGAGCTCGCACGCGACCGCGCCCAAGTCGCCGACGTCGTCGTGGTCAACACGCACCTCTACGGGATCGACGTCAGCGCCGGCGGCGCGATCATCCCCGATCACGACGTGGTGGTGTTCGACGAGGCGCACGGACTCGAGGACATCATGAGCGACACGGTGGGGGTCGAGCTCGCGCCCGGCCGCTTCGTCACCCTCGCCGCGTCGGTGCGCAGCATCCTGGCGGACCAGGACATCAGCGGCTCGGTAGCCGACCTCGCCTCCGCCGCACGCGAGGTGCTGTCGGCGCACGCCGGGCGACGTCTCCACTTCCCGCTCCCTGACGAGATCACCGAGTTCCTGGGCGAGGCGAGGCTGGTGCTCGTGCGGGCGAGCGAGGCGCTCCAGACGATCGAAACCACCGTGGAAGATGCCCAGCAGCGCAAGCTGCGCGCGATGGCCTTGCTCGCCCGCACGGTGGAGTACGTCGAGGCTGCGCTGGCCGAGCGCGAGGGCACCGTGACGTTCGTGTCCGGATCGCCCGACAGCCCGCGGCTCGAGATCGCGCCGCTCGACGTCGGCCCGGCGTTGCGGGCCGGCGTCTGGGAGCGCCGCACGGCGATCCTCACCAGCGCCACGGTTCCCACAACGCTCGCCAGCCGGGTCGGTCTACCGACAGGGACCACCGATCAGGTCGACGTCGGGAGCCCCTTCGACTACGCGACGCAAGCGTTGCTGTACTGCGCAATGCACCTCCCGCCGCCGAAGTCACCGAACTACCGCGACGCGGTGGCGGACGAGCTGGTGCACCTGATCGGTGCCGCCGGCGGCCGCACGCTGGCGCTGTTCACGAGTTGGGCCGCGCTCGACCACGCCGCGGCTGCCGCGCGGGATCGGCTCTCCGTGCCGATCATCACCCAACGCGAGCTCCCCAAGCCGGCGCTCCTCGCCGCCTTCGCTGCGTCGGAGGAGACCTGCCTTTTCGCCACCACCGGATTGTTCCAGGGTGTCGACATCCCCGGCGCCACGCTGTCGCTGGTCGTCATCGACAAGTTGCCGTTCCCGCGACCGGATGATCCGCTGTTGTCAGCGCGGCGTGAGCTGCTGGGCGCGGCGGCGTTCGGCGCCATCGACGTGCCGCGGGCCGCGACCATGCTCGCCCAGGCGTCGGGCCGACTGATCCGTACCGCAGCCGACCGCGGCGTGGTCGCTGTGCTCGATCCGCGGCTCGGCAAGGCGCGCTACCGGTGGGAGATCGTCAGGGCGCTGCCGCCCATGCGCCGGACCCGCGACCGAGCGGAGGTCGAGGCGTTCCTGCGCGCGCTGCGGGAATGACCTGCACCTGAGTCTCCGGTACGGTCGGCGCCCATGGGTGACCTGGTCAGAGTCGAACGCCAGGGCGGGATAGCAACGATCACGCTCGATTCGCAGCACAACCGCAACGCGCTCTCGCGCCAGTTGCTGCACGAGCTCAACGACGCGTTGCAGGAGTCCGACACTGAGCGGGTGATCGTGCTGAGGCACGAAGGCCCGACGTTCTGCTCGGGCGCCGACCTCAAGGAACG
>DASQTR010000221.1:0-4334 GCA_035641795.1 Ilumatobacter sp. | reverse complement strand
GAGCTCTGGCTGGAGCGAGGCCGCCTCACCGGCGTCGCAGTGCCGTTGCTCGACGTGATCACGACTGTCGACGAGCACACCATCACCGACGCGCTCGGGCCAGATCTGTGCTGCCCGGCCGGACCGCCCGACATTGACCATGTCACCGCCCGGCTCGTTCGCGCGCCCGACGCACCCCTCGCTGCCGCGTTGCTGGATCAACGCAACGTCGCCGGCTTCGGCAACGTGTACGCCAACGACCTGCCGTTCATCACCGGTGTCAACCCGTACCAGCCGGTCGGGAAGGTCGATGGTCTGGCCGGTCTCGTTGCGATCGGGACGGCAATGATCCGGGTCAACGTCGCACGGGGGCCGATCAACACGACCGGTCGCAAGTTGGGCAGCGGCGACCGATGGGTCCATGGCGCCGGAGGCGGCCGCTGTCGTGTCTGCGGTGCGACGCTCACGTACCGAGACGGCGACTCCACGCCCTGGCAGCGGTCGATCACGTGGTGCCCGGCGTGCCAGCCGCTCGTGGCTGACGGCGCCAACGTCGACCTCGCCAGGGCGCGGAAGCTGATCGCGCTCCACCCCGCCGCGCGCGAGCCCTACTTCCCGGTCGCCACGTGATCAGGCGCCCACCGCGGCGCGGCGCGACACGACGGTGAGCGACGTCCTGGGGGCGAGCGCCCACTGCTCGAGCAGTGGGTCGACACTGCGTACAGCGAGCGCGAAGGAGGGGAGCGCGTCACCGGCCTCTGACACGACAGAGCCGGCGAGTCGTTCGCTGACCAGCCTCGCGAGCGATCCGGCAACCTCATCATGCGCGGCGCCCGACGTCAGTAGCTCGAGACCAGGTCGCAACCGACCACTCGCGACATAGCGGTGACCGAGATCGACCCGCCTCGCAGACTCGGGGTGGTTGCTGACAGGCGCTGGCACGGCGAACGGCGTCGAACCGGTGAGGTCGATTACCACCGCCCGACCGGCCAGGTTGGGCACGAGCAGTTCATGACCATCGATCGACAGCCGACGCGCGCCGCGCTCACCGAATGGCTGCAACTCAGGATCGAGCACGAGCACGTCGTCGGGCGTGTGCACCACCACCGCCGCGCCCGGAGTGATCACGACGACCGCCTCCGTGTGAGGACCGGGCAGCGGCGGCAGCACGCGGCCCGGCACGAAGCCGGGTCGTGCCCAAGCCATCGCCAGCAATGACGAGGGCGCCGGCCACGCCGGGGTCTTACCGCCGACGTCGACGAGTCCCTCCTCGTCAGCGTCGAGCTCGAGACGCTCAGCGAAGCGACGCATTGCATCGTCGACAGGTGGCATGTGCAGCGTCACGTCCTCGCCCTGGTCGGGCGACACGCGGCGGCGCAGCGCAGGGCCATCGCGTCCGTCGGGGGCAGTGACCCGCGCGACCGCGGTCGTCGATCGTGCGACGGCGGCGACGACCGAGCCCAGGTCTTCCACCCGCGTGCCGTCGGCCAGGCTCACGCTGACGGCGACTGCTGCATCGGGTGCATGGAACGTCATCGGCCCGGGTCGCGGCGCAGGCGCTCGGTCGACGCCGCGTTGTTGGCGCGGCGGCACGAACGTCACGTCGAGCACCGAGTCCGCGTAGGCAGCAACCTCCCAACGTCGGCGCTCCGGAACAAATCCGTCAGCGGCGGCGACCACGATGTAGTCGCGCGGGGGGAGGGTCACCATTGCCGGTCCCGGCGCGATCCAATCGACGCGGTGCTGCTCGGGCGGATCGTGCACGACGAGACGTGCGGTGGCCACGTCGTCGGGATGGACGCGTATTGCCATGCTGATCTCGGAGAAGCTCTGCGGGCCGAAGCGCGCCAGCACGGGATCGCCGACGTCGCGTTCACCGAGCTGGCGTGGCAGTCGTTCGTCGCCCACGCTGCCGCGCAGCGCCGTGGTGACGAATTCGAACATCTGGTCCCACCGCACGACGTACTCGTTGGCGTCCTCGTTCCACACCTTCGCCATGCCCTCGCCGGCGAGCGCCCGCATCAGGTGAGCCGAGAACGAGGCGTCCTCCGACGTGGAGCCCGTGCCGTCGGACGTGCGGTTCAACGCCGTGGTCGCCAGCGCGCAGAACTGCTCGGTGACGCCCGCGAGACGATCGAACGGGCGCGAGATCCGCCCTGCCCTGAGCCGGCCCTCGAACGGGATGTTGCGGCAGGCGTCGAACACGAGGATCTGCTCCGCGAACCCGCTGAACGAGAGCTCGCTGAGCAGGTCGCCGACGACGATCGAGTTGTCCGTCCGGTTGCGGTCGAAGTCGGCGAAGGCGATCGCGCCTTGGACCGTGAAGTCGTCGTCGACCGAGAAGCCGTGTCCGGCGAAGTAGACGTACAGGCGGTCACGCGAGTCGTCAGCGTCGCGGACGACCTCGTGCAGGGCGATCTCGACGGAGGCCTTGTCCGCTGGCGCTGCAGTCACCTCAGCCGGAACACCGACCCCCTGCGGCGACGGCGACAGCAGGAGTCGTCGCGCGCGCTCCTCCGTGACACCTCCGCCGTTCGGGTCGCAGACCCACCGCCAGAACGCCAGCGCGTCACGCACGGCGCCCGCCAATGAGGCGTTCGGCGAGCCGTAGCCGTCACAGCCGACGACGACCGCAGCGCGCACGCCGGACGCTCTACTGCTCGTCGTCCTCGTCGCTGTCCAGGAACGGGTCGTCGTCCGCCAGTTGCTCGGCGTCGACCGTCCGATCCTCTTCAGCCAGTTGCTGGGGATCGACGTCGAACGACCGCACGCCAGCCGGTCCGACCCCGGCGATCTTGAGCTTGACCGCCTTGAACATCGGCGAGATCTGACCCTTGCCGACGAAGTCGTCGCTGCCCGACGAGTCGCCGACACGCGTGAATCCGCTGGCGAGATCGGCGAGGGTGACACCACCCGGCGCAACCGAGGCGTTGGCCTTGAGCTCGACCTGTGACGAACCCGAGGAGGACATCAGGAACGTCCCCGACGCCGCCCTGAGTACCTCCGTCACGATCAGCCAACCGGTGTCCCAGCTGTCGAACAGCTTGAAGAACTGCTTCCGCAACTGTGGCCCGAGCGCCCGAGTGTTCTCCATCCGCTGCATGGTCACATCGCCGAGGCTGATGACGTACGAGTCCTTCTCGGTGAACTTCACCACCGCGCCGGCATCGGCGACGGCGAGGTTCTTGAGCACCACGCCGTCGGGCGTCGAGCCGGCGAACTTGGTGGAGATGTCGACGCCACGTTCGGACTTCGCAGTCCAAGTCCCGCGCTGCTCCGACTCGGAATCGACCTTCCACTCGATGCCCCAGTCGGCGAGCGTGCCGACCAGCTGCGGGACACCCTTGTGGACCTTGTAGATCTCACCGAGCTCGACGTTGGAGAGCGGTATCCATGCCGCCACATGACGCGTCTGCTCCCACACCGAACGGACGTATGACCTTGCACTGCCCATCGCCCCGTCCTCCATTCAAAGAGTGCTGTCGCGACACTAGTCACCGACGCGACGGACACGCCGCGTCGGCCACCACCGCGAGTCAAACGGTGCGCAGGCTGCGCCTGGCGCGCTTGACCTGGTACATCGCATCGTCGGCGGTGCCCAAGAGCTTCGCCGCATTCCAGCCCACGACCCGTGTATCGGCGGTACCAATGCTGGCGGGACAGCAGACCGACGCCCCGTGACCGACCTCGATCGGCTCCGCCAGCGCAGCGTCGATGCGATCGACCAAGCGGTCGGAGTTGGGGTCGGTCGGTTCGTAGACCACGACGAACTCGTCGCCACCGAGGCGTGCCACGACGTCGGCGCCGCGCACGATCTCCACCAACCGGCGTGCCGCCTCACACAGCACGACGTCGCCGGCGTCGTGGCCGTATGTGTCGTTGACCTGTTTGAGGCCGTCCAGATCGATGTAGGCGACGGCGAGCGGGACGCCACTGCGTTGCGTGCGTGCGAGTTCGGCATCCAGCAGCTCGTCGAGCAGCCGCCGGTTCGCCAAGCCCGTGAGCGGATCACGCAGTGCCAGCGCCGCCAACCGGTCCTGCAGCCGACGGAGCTCGGTCACGTCGCGCGTGACACCCTGCACGGCGTCGTCGACAGCGGTTGTCTGGGTTTCGCCGATCACGATCGAGCCGTTGGCGTGCCGGAGCCGGAAGTCCATGCGACTGAGCGGCCGCTCGCCGCGCAGCGCCAGGTGGATCACCTTGCGGCTGTTGTCGTCGAGAATGTCGAGCACGCGGTTGAAGTCGTCGAGGAAGTGCGTCGGCGGGTAGCCCAGGATGCTTTCGACGGAGGGGCTCATGTAGTCGAAATGCGGAGTCGGGTCGGCGACGATGTGCCACACGATGTCGGACGACTT
>DASQTR010000220.1:0-4699 GCA_035641795.1 Ilumatobacter sp. | reverse complement strand
GGCGACGACGAGCAGCCCGGAGCTCCCGCCGTCGAGCCGGTGGACGATCCCGGGTCGATGCGGTTCGCCGACACCCGCGATGTCGGGAAAGCGGGCGAGCAGCCCGTTGACGAGCGTGCGGTCGGGGTTCCCGGCGCCAGGGTGGACCACCAAGCCCGCCGGTTTGTCGACGACGATCACCGTGTCATCGACGTGGACCACGCCGAACGCGACGGACGGGTCGGGCCCGGGCAGGCCGGCAACCGGCACGGTCGACGGGTCGACCCCGACCTCCTGGCCTTCGAGCAGCCGCAGTTTGCCCGTCGTGCAAGGGGTGCCATCGACCGCCGCTCCGCCGGCGTCGATCACGGCCGCCGCGAGCGAGCGGCTGACGTCGAGCATGAGCGCCACGATCCTGTCGAGCCGTTCCCCTGCCAGCGCGGCGGGAACGGTCTCGACGATCACGGCGCCTCGACCTTCGGTGACGCCGGCGCCGCCTGAGCACCGTGGGCGCTGAGATAGCTCGTCAGGATCAGCAACGCACCACCGATCGTGATCGCCATGTCGGCAACGTTGAAGATCGGGAACCACTGGAAGTCGATGAAGTCGACGACCCCGCCGCGCAACCAACCCGGGTCGCGCACGAGACGATCGATGATGTTGCCGAGTGCGCCGCCGACGATGAGACCTACCGTCACCTCGCTCAGCCGGCTTGCGGTTCGCTTCACCGACAGCAGCAGCACGACGACGATCACCAGCGCCAGGACCCCGATCAGCGGCCCCCAGTCCTGACCGCGGCTGAACGCCATGCCGGTGTTGTACGACAGGTGCATCCGGAGCGTCCAGAAGATGTCGATGTCGCGGTCATCCAGCGTGCGCACAGCCCACCACTTGGTGAGCTGGTCGACCACGACGACGGCCACCGCCACGGCAACGGTGAGCGGCGCGAGGGACCTCCCGCCGGTGCGGGCGGGCTCAGCCATCGGTCAGCGGCGACCGATGCCGCCGACCTTCTCCTCGACGAGGACCGAGGACCACGGGATCGCTTCCAGCCGCTCCTTCGGGATAGGCCGGCCGGACATGATGGAATAGCCGTACGTGCCGGCGTTGATGCGGGCGAGAGCGGCATCGATCTCCGCCACCGCGTCGCGTGCCTGCGCGCTCAATGCCAGGTCGCGCTCGCGCTCGACGACCATCGTGTCGCCTTCGCCGCCCTCATCGTCGAACTGGACGTCGCCCATCTCGGCCTCTTCGACGAGCTGGTGGGCCTCGGCCTCGAGCCGGTGAGCCTGACCTGTGAGGTGTGCTCGCTCGCGCTGGAGCAGCTCGTACTGGACCTTCACGAAGGACAGATCGAAGTCCTTCGTGTAACCGAGCCCTTCCTTGTTGAACTTCGGCTTGGGGATGCCGTCCACTGCCGGTGCCGGTGCCGCGGGCGCCGACTTGGCCGGTTGCTTGGCCGTCTCCTTGGCCGCCGGTTGCCGATTCGTCTTGGCGGGCTGCTTGGCCGAGTCCTTGGCCGAGTCCTTGGCCGCCGGCCGGGCGGGCTGACGTGGGCTCGGCTTGACCTGTTGCGTCGCCGGCGCTTTGGCGGGCGACTTCGCCGCGGGCTCGCGCGCCTTCGTGGGGGCTGACTTCGCTGAGGTGCTGCTCACTGCCTTCGATGCGCCCTTGACGGGCGACTTGCTCGTTGCCTTCGCGGTGTGCCGAGAGGAGCTCGCCACCGACGGTCCGGCCGCCGGCCGCTTCGGCGCACCAGCTGGCGCGCGCTTGGCCGGCGCTGACGCTTTGGTGGCTTTCTTGGCCGGCGCCGGAGTGGCCTTGCCGGCCTTCTTCGCTGGACTTCTGGCGGCCATGACCGGTGTACCTCCTGGCGATGTGAACGCCGGACTCTATCGGCTCGGGCGCGAGATGGGCGCGACCACTGGCGCAGCTGAAGGGAGCCGACGGCTCGGCGCGGTTGCCGGTTATGCGCGCCGGACCGACACCGTTGCGCCGCCGGGCGCGAGCTCCGGATCGACCGCCGCGGTGGAAGACGTCGCCAGCGTCTCGGCGTCGATCAGCGCACGGTAGGCCTCGAAGGCGGCGACGACGTCGGCGGCAGCACGCACGTCGAGCGTGATCCGGTCGGAGACGTCGAGGCCGGCCTCGCGACGCGCCTGTTGGATCTGGCGGATCAGATCGCGGGCGCGCCCTTCGAGCTCCAGCTCGGGCGTGACTGCGGTGTCGAGGACCACGAGACCAGCCGCGCCCCTCAGCGTCGCCACCGCGCCCTCGCCCGCCGTCACGACACGGAAGTCGAACTCGTCGGGCTGCAGCTCGATCCCGCCGACCATCGCAGTGCCCTCCGGGGTGATCGTCCAGTCGCCGGCCTTGTGTGCCCTGATCACATCCTGCGTCCGGGTTCCCAGGCGCGGGCCGAGCGTCTTCGGGTTGAGGATCAGCTCCTTCCTGCCGAATCGATCCACGTCGGTGGTGAGCTCGACCTCCTTGACGTTCAGCTCGTCGCGGAGGATGTCGATGTGAGGCGCCATCAGTGCCGCGTCGGGCGTCGCCACGACCGCCCGCGCCAAGGGCAGCCGCACGCGTAGACCCTCCGCTTTGCGCAACGACAGGAGCGTCGAGCAGGCGTCACGGACCTGCTCCATGCCGGCATGCAGCTCGGGATCGAAGGCGAACTGCTCGCTCGACGGCCAATCGGTGAGATGCACACTCGAACCGTGCGCGTCGCCGGCGAGGCCGGTGTACACATGCTCCGTCAGGAGCGGCAGCAGCGGCGCCGCCACCTGGGTGAGGGTGACGAGCGCCGTGTGCAGCGCGTCGATCGCGTCCTGCTCACCCGCCCAGAAGCGGTCACGGCTGCGGCGGATGTACCAGTTCGTGAGCGTGTCGAGAAACGTCGCCACGGCTTCGCAGGCACCGAACAGGTCGTACTCGTCCATGTGTGCAGTGACGCTGTCGACCAACCTGCGCAGCTCGCCCATCAGATACCGGTCGAGCACGTCCGACTGGTCGGTGCGGACACGGCCGCGCTTGCCCTCCGCGTTCGCGTACAGCGTGAGGAAGTAATAAGCGTTCCAGAACGGCAGCAGCACGTGGCGCACCGTGTCGCGGATGCCCGTCTCCGTCACCGAGAAGTCGGCGCCCCTCAGAATCGGCGACGACAGCAGCATCCACCGCATCGCGTCTGCGCCGTAGACGTCGAACATGGCCAGTGGGTCGGGATAGTTCTGGAGCGACTTCGACATCTTCCGCCCGTCGTCGCCCAGCACGATCCCGTGGCTCACGCAGTTGGCGAACGCCGGCCGGTCGAACAGCGCCGTCGCGAGCACGTGCATCGTGTAGAACCAGCCTCGCGTCTGCGCCATGTACTCGACGATGAAGTCGCCGGGATAGTGGTGCTCGAACCAGTCGGCGTTCTGGAACGGGTAGTGCACCTGCGCGTACGGCATCGATCCCGACTCGAACCAGCAGTCGAGCACCTCGGTGACGCGGCGCATCGTCGAGCGCCCGGTCGGATCGTCGGGGTTGGGGCGGGTCAGGTCGTCGACAGCGGGACGGTGCAGATCCTTCACCGGTACGCCGAAGTCGCGCTCGAGATCGGCCAGCGAGCCGTAGACGTCGATGCGCGGGTACGCGGGATCGTCGCTCTTCCACACGGGGATCGGCGACCCCCAGAAGCGGTTGCGGCTGATCGACCAGTCGCGCGCGTTGGCGAGCCACTTGCCGAAGCTGCCGTCCTTGACGTGCTCGGGCACCCATCGGATCTGCTGGTTGAGCTCGCCCATCCGGTCGCGCAGCCGGGTGACCTCGACGAACCACGACGAGATCGCGCGGTACACCAGGGGCTGGTCGCACCGCCAGCAGTGCGGGTACGAGTGGTTGTACGAGTCGTGGCGGACGACGACGCCACGCTGCTTGAGGGCGCGGATCACGTGTGGGTTGGCGTCGAACACGTGCAGTCCCGCCCAGTCGGGAACCTCGGCCGTGTAGCGCCCGTGCTCGTCCATCGGGCAGATCGTGGGGATGCCGACCGCATTGCTGGCGATCTGGTCGTCCTCACCGAAGCCGGGCGCCATGTGGACCACGCCCGTACCGTCCTCGGTCGACACGTACTCGGCGGCGAGCACCTGGAACGCACTGGCCGTCCCGTGCCGCTCGACGTCGGCGAAGTAGTCGAACAACGGGCGGTAGCGGCGGCCAGCCAACTCCGAGCCCTTGACGCTGCCCACGTGGCGCGCTTCGGCCAGCTCGGCCGCATAGTGCTCGAGTCGCGCCTCGGCCAGGATCAGTCGCTTGACCCCACCATCAGCATCACGGTGTTCGACGACCGCGTAGTCGACATCGGGGCCGACGGCGAGGGCGAGGTTCGCCGGAAGCGTCCACGGCGTGGTCGTCCATGCGAGCAGCAGCTCTCCTGTCGGTTCACCGGTCTCGTCGACCAGTTCGAAGCCGACGGTCAGCGCCGGGTCCTGGCGATCGGCGTACACGTCGTCCATGCGGGTCTCGGTGTTCGAGAGGGGTGTCTCGCAGCGCCAGCAGTACGCGAGGACGCGGAAGCCTTCGTACATCAGGCCCTTGTCCCACAGCGACTTGAACGCCCACATGACGCTCTCCATGTAGGGGAGGTCCAGGGTCTTGTAGTCGTTGGCGAAGTCGACCCAGCGGGCCTGGCGGTTGACGTAGCGCTCCCACTCGTCGGTGTAGCGCAGCACCGAGG
>DASQTR010000219.1:0-7183 GCA_035641795.1 Ilumatobacter sp. | reverse complement strand
CGGGCCGGTGCTCTCGATTGCCCGCGTGCCGGACTACAAGGCGGCAGCGGCGATGATCTCCAAGCACGAGTACGCCAACGGCACGGCGATCTTCACCCGCGACGGCGGCGCCGCCCGCCAGTTCCAGTACGACATCCAGGTCGGCATGGTGGGCATCAACGTCCCGATCCCGGTGCCGGTGAGCTACTACAGCTTCGGCGGCTGGAAGGCGAGCCTTTTCGGCGACACGCACATGTACGGGCCGGAGGGCATCAACTTCTACACGCGCGGCAAGGTCGTGACCAGCCGCTGGCCCGACCCCGCGACGTCGAAGGTCGACCTCGGCTTCCCTGAGACGCGCTGATCGAAGATGACAAACCGGGCACAGGCGCCGAGGGAAGCGCCAGCGACGAGCCGCACCCGAGTGAGTCGAAAGCGAAGCGGACGATGAGCGAGGGCATGCAGATAGGCATCGTCCTGCAGGCCACGCCGCCTGCGGCGCGTGTGATCGAGCTCGCCAAGCGGGCGGACGCGTTGGGCTTCTCGCACGTGTGGACGTTCGACTCCCACATCCTGTGGGAGGAGCCGTACGTGATCTACAGCCAGATCCTGGCCGAGACGCGCAACGTGGTCGTCGGACCGATGGTGACGAACCCTGCAACCCGCGACTGGACGGTCACGGCATCGGTCTTCGCGACGCTGAACGAGATGTTCGGCAACCGCACGGTATGCGGCATCGGCCGCGGCGACTCGGCGGTGCGCGTGACGAACGGCAAGCCGACGACGTTGCAGACGATGGCGGAGGCCACGCACGTGATCCGCGAGCTCGGCAACGGCCGCAGCGTCGAGTACAAGGGCTCGATGATCACACTGCCGTGGGCGTCGCGCTCGCGGCTCGAGGTGTGGGGTGCCGGCTACGGGCCGAAGGCGCTGAAGACGATCGGCGAGACGTGCGACGGCTTCATCCTCCAGCTCGCAGACCCCGACATTGCGAGCTGGACGATCAAGGCCGTGCGCGAGGCCGCGGAGCACGCCGGACGCGACCCCGGCGCGATCAAGATCTGCGTCGCCGGACCCGCCTACGTGGGCGACGACGTCGCCCACATGCGCGACCAGTGCCGCTGGTTCGGCGGCATGGTCGGCAACCACGTGGCCGACATCGTCAATCGCTACGGCGAGTCGTCCGACGTGCCGCAGGCACTCACCGACTACATCAAGGGCCGCGAGGGCTACGACTACAACCAGCACGGCCAGGCCGGCAACACGCACGCCGAGTTCGTGCCAGACAAGATCGTCGACCGCTTCTGCATCCTGGGCCCGGTGAGCGAGCACCTCCGCCGGCTCGGTGAGCTTCGCGATCTCGGCGTCGACCAGTTCGCGGTCTACCTCCAGCACGACGCCAAGGACTCGACGCTCCTGTCGTACGGCGAGCACATCATCCCGAAGCTCAACGAGCACGCACTCGCCAAGTCGTAAGCCGTAGGACCGGACAACCCTCACGTGACACGCCGCGCCATCCGCCGCACGCTGTTGTTCTGCCTGGGGTTGTTTCTCGTCGCCTGCTGCTGGGAGCTCTACAAGGCGATCGGGCCGGAGGGCGGGGGCGACCTCCTCGGGATTCCGCTCGCCAAGACCAACGACCGGGCGATGCCGCACACGTGGGACATGGCCGAGCGCCTCAACGAACCGGAGAACCGTGGCGGCGGGCAGGCGATCTGGCGCTCGGTCGCCGGGTACGCCTGGTACTCATTCAAGCTCGCCGCCTTCGGCCTTGCGCTCGGTGCCTTGTTCGGCATTGCCGCCGGTGTGCTGATGGCGCGCTTCCGGTTCGTGGAGAAAGGGCTCCTGCCGTGGATCGTGATGTCGCAGACAGTGCCCCTGATCGCGCTGGCGCCGCAGGTCGTCAGCTGGAGCGGCAAGCTCGACATGTTCGGGTGGGAGTGGCCGCGCTGGCTGTCGGTGTGCACCCTGGCGGCCTTCCTCGCCTTCTTCCCGATCTCGGTGGGCACGCTGCGCGGATTGTCCTCTGCGCCACGCGCGGCGACGGAGTTGATGCAGAGCTATGCCGCAGGCTGGTGGCGAACGCTGTTCAAGTTGCGATTCCCGGCCGCCGTGCCGGCGATGATCCCGGCCTTCAAACTGGCGGCCACCCTGTCGGTGGTCGGCGTGATCGTCTCAGAGATCTCGACCGGTGTGAGCGGCGGCATCGGCCGCGCCGTCATCTCGTACAGCCAGGCCGCGACCGGCGACCCCACCAAGGTCTATGCCGCCGTCTTCGCGGCGGCTGTCATGGGTCTCGCGCTGTACGGCGTGATCGTCGTCATCGACATCATCTTGATGCGCAACCGCCCCCAGGAAGCGACGTAGGGCAACCCGTGAGCGCCGTCAAGGTCAATCGTGTGTCGAAGGTCTTCAACGAAGGCCGACCTAACCAGGTCGACGCCCTGGTGGAGGTCGATCTCGTCGTCGAGCCGGGCGAGTTCGTGTCGCTGATCGGACCGTCCGGATGCGGCAAGTCGACGCTGCTGCGGTTGATCGCACATCTCATCGAGCCCACATCCGGTGACATCCTCGTCAACGGCAAGCCCGCCGCCCAGGCCCGCCTCGACCAGGACTACGGCATGGCGTTTCAGCAGGCGGGGCTGTTCGACTGGCGGACGGTGGAGAAGAACATCGAGCTACCGCTCGAACTCAAAGGTTGGGACAAGGCCCGCCGGCGCGCCCGCGCCCGCGAGATGCTCGAACTCGTCAAGCTGCCTGAGTTCGCGCGGCACATGCCGTGGCAACTGTCGGGCGGCATGCAGCAACGCGTCGCGATCGCGCGTGCACTGGCCGCCCATCCCGAGCTGCTGCTGATGGACGAGCCGTTCGGTGCGCTCGACGAGATGACCCGCGAACACATGCAGGCGGAGCTGCTCCAGATCTGCGACGCGACCGAGACCACGGTCGTTTTCGTCACGCACTCGATTCCCGAAGCGGTGTACCTCTCCGACCGTGTGGTCGTCATGTCACCGCGCCCGGGCCGAATCACCGACCTGATCGACGTCGACCTCGGTCGCGACCGCAACGAGGACACCCGCGAGCAGACCGTCTACTACGACACGATCACGCAGGTCCGCGAGGCGTTGCGCAATGTCGAGCGGTCCGGCGTCAACGCCGACTTCGCGGGAGTGGAAGATCGATGAGCGCGACCATCGGCCGCCGCTCCGACCGGCCCTCGCGCCACGTGCTCGAGTCGCTCGTCGCCCCTGCCGTGTTCGGCATCGGCTTCCTCCTCGTATGGGAGTTCGCCGTGCAGGCGTTCGACCTGAAGCCGTACTTCCTGCCGGCGCCGAGCGCGATCTCTGAGGCGTTCTTCGACAACTTCAGTCTGATCAAGGATGCCGCCTTCGTGTCCGGTAAGAACGCGCTCGTCGGGCTGATCGCGGGCACGCTGCTCGGGGTGGCATCGGCGTTCCTGCTGATGCGGTTTCGAATCCTCAACGAGCTCGCTACACCAATGGCTGTCGCCCTCAACGCGGTGCCGATCATCGTGCTCGTGTCGCTGTTCATCAACATGTATCCGTCGACGAGTGAGATGCCGCGCCGGCTGATGGTGACCCTCATCGTCTTCTTCATCGTGCTGGTCAACGTCGCCAAGGGGCTGCGTCAGGTCGACCCGATCCACGTCGAGTTGATGCGGTCCTACGCCGCGACTCCCGTCGACCTGTTGCGCAAGGCCCGCATTCCCAACGCCGTCCCGTACCTGTTCACCGCGCTCAAGATCGCCGCGCCCACATCGGTGATCACGGCGTTCGTCGCCGAGTACTTCGGTGGCAACCAGAACGGCCTCGGTAATCGCATCACTTCGAATGTGGCGATCGCCCGCAACGCCGTGGCGTGGGCCTACGTGGTCGGCGCATGCGTGGTCGGTCTAACGTTCTACCTGGTCTCCGTGGCATTGGAGAGCATCACAACACACAGACGGGGCGGAAGCCCTGGGGGAGATTCACCATGACATCACGACGAAACGTGCGCCGGATCGCGGGCGCGATCGCCGCCTTGTCGCTCGTCGCCGCAGCCTGCGGTGACGACGACGATGACGACGCCGCAACCGCGGACACCGCTGAAGA
The DNA here is from genome assembly GCA_035641795.1 of Ilumatobacter sp. Classification (GTDB taxonomy): domain Bacteria; phylum Actinomycetota; class Acidimicrobiia; order Acidimicrobiales; family Ilumatobacteraceae; genus Ilumatobacter. The sequence continues at coordinate 3,092 of DASQTR010000219.1, read as the reverse complement.
CACTGCGGAGGACACCGCGGCGGCGACCGACGCGCCTGCGGCGACTACCGCCGCGCCCGCCACCGAGGCCCCAGCGGCGACGACGGCACCTGGCGCCACCGACGCGCCGGCCGCCAGTTCGGTGCCCGCCGGCGTGCCCGCCGAATGCGACACGCCCGACCCCGTCAGGCTGCAGTTGCAGTGGTTCGTGCAGTCGCAGTTCGGCGGTTACTACGCGGCGCTCGACCAGGGCTATTACGACGACATGTGCATCGACCTCGAGATCCTCGAGGGTGGTGTCGAGATCGTCCCCCAGACCCAGCTCGCCAACGGCGACGCCGACTTCGCGATCGCGTGGGTGCCGAAGGCGCTCGCCAGCCGCGAAGCCGGAGCCAACATCACCAACATCGCCCAGATCTTCCAACGTTCGGGCACGCTGCAGGTGTCGTTCACGGAGGCCGGCATCACCACCCCCCAAGACTTCGCCGGCAAGACGATCGGCAACTGGGGCTTCGGCAACGAGTACGAGATCTTCGCCGCCCTCGCCCAGGCGGGTCTCGATCCGGCGACCGACGTCACGCTGGTCGCTCAGAACTTCGACATGGTCGGCCTGCTCGACGGCAGCATCGACGCCGCCGAGGCGATGACCTACAACGAGTACGCGCAGGTGCTCGAGGCGGTGAACCCCGAAACGGGCGAGCTGTACACGCCCGAGGACTTCAACGTCATCAGCTACGAGGAAGCCGGCGTGGGCATGCTCCAGGACGCGATCTGGGCCGACGCCGGTCGGCTCGAGGACGATCCCGCCTACAAGGACGTGGCGACCCGTTTCCTCGCGGCATCGATCCAAGGATGGGTGTACTGCCGCGACAACGTCGAAGAGTGCAAGGACATCGTCCTCGCCGCCGGCCCGACGCTGGGCGACAGCCACCAGCTGTGGCAGATGAACGAGATCAACAAGCTGATCTGGCCGGCCCCGAACGGCATCGGCTACATCGACCAGGCGGCGTGGGATCGCACCGCCGACATCGCGCAGAGCACGCCCAACCTCGAAGGGGCCACGGTGCTCACCGCACCGCCGACGGAGGGTGCGTTCACCAACGAGATCGTCGAAGCCGCGTGGGCGCTGCTCGGTGACGCTGTCGACCTCGAAGGTGCCGATTACGCCCCGATCGAGGTCACGCTGAACGAAGGCGGGAACTAACGCAGAAGACCGTTCGTGTCGCGCTCATGACCCCGTACGCAGTGATGAGCGCGACACGAACGAAGGACTAACTCAATCCGGTGAGCATGTCCTGGAGCGACTCGAGGCCTGCTGCGATGGAATCGGTCAGTTGCTTGAGCTCCGTCTGGCTGACGTCGATCTTCACCGGCACGTCCAGCTTCACGGGGATCTCGTCCTTGATCGGCACGGTCTCGTTGATCGGGATATCTACGGTGAGATCGACGGGCACCTCGACGTCGACGGGCACGGTCACGTCGAGCGGGAAGGTGCCGAACGGTGTGTCGACCTGAATCGTGGTGTCGAAGCTCTGGTTGATCGGAATCGTCGTCTTGATCGGAACCTGCACCGTGCGATCGATCACCACCTCGGTGTCGACGGCGATCGTCTGGTCGATGCTGACCGGGAACTCGATCGTCGACTCACCGAACGTGCGCAGCCCTGTGATCGCTTCCTCGACGCCGGCCGAGATCTGCGGCTGCAACTCGACCAGCTTCTCCTGGAAGCCCTGGATCTGCGAGCTGTAGAGCGCGGCGCCTGCCTCCACCCGCTCGAGGTCGGCCCGCGCCGTCGCCAACTCGGTCTGGGCGGCGGCGGCATCGTCCTTGGCGTCGGCCACCCGCCCGAACAGCAGGGCGATTGCCACCAGCGCGCCGGCGAGCAGCAAGCCCATCGCCCCCAGCATCAGGTTGGTGCGCCTCTGCAGCGTGCCCATCTGCTCGACGAGCGCGGCGTCGACGACCAACGCCGGCGGCGCAAGGTCGGGGGACGCGGAGTCGGCGGGCGCGGAGTCGGGGGACGCGCCCACGGTCACGAGATCCGCGGTCTCGGCCTCTGCCGGCGGTGTGTCGTCGGCGTAGGCCACGGTGGCCTCGGCGATCTCGGTGTCTTCCATGTCGGTTGCTCCTGTCGCGGCGGCACGCCGCATTGCAAACGTGGCCAGCAGGCCGGCGCCGAGCACGACCGCTGCTGCGGTGAAGGTCTCGGCGATCGCCTGGGCGGTCAGGGTCTCCTGCGCGGCGAGCAGCGCGGATTCGAAATTGGGATCGGTCAGCGGCGGCAACTCGATCGTCGACCGCAGCGCGTTGAAACGGCCGAGGCCCCACGCCGTGAGCGCAGACAGCCCGACCGACAGGCCGAGCAGGCGCACGACCATCACGACCGAGGCGGCGGCGCCGCGTTGGTCGGGGGCAGCGCTGTCGACGACGGCGTTGGTCGTGGGTGCCACGGTCAGGCCGAAGCCGGCGCCGAGCAGCGCCAGTTGCACCGCGAAGACGGGGTAGGACGTGTCCGATGTCCAGGTCGCACCCATCCAGGCGTAGGCGCCTGACGCCATCGCCAACCCGAGCAGCACCGGCGGCTTGAACCACGTGCGTTCGGTGAAACGCCCGCCTACGTATGACGCGACCGCCATCGCTGCCGTCAACGCAGACAGGATGAGGCCGGAGATCACCGCCGCCCGGTCGAGGTCGATCTCGACCGAGTTGACGAACAGCGGCACGTCGACCATCGCGATCACGAGACCGGCGCCGACCACGAAGTTGACCAACAGCGCTAGGAGCACGGTGCGGCCACGGAACAGGCTTCGGTCGACCAGCGGATGGGTGCTGCGACGCTGTTGCAGTACGAACAGCGTTCCGGTGACGAGCGCCACGGGATACAGCCACCGCAGGTCGGTCCCCTCGCCGGTGAGCTCCTGGAGGCCGTTGACGCTCTGGATCTCGGCCGAGCCGAGCAGCGCCATGTTGAGGCTCACCAGTGTGGCCGTCAGCAGGATCGCGCCGGCCCAGTCGATCCGTGCGCCGTGGCGCGGCCGGTCGTAGTCGGCGAGCGCCCACCACACGGCCGCGATCCCTCCGATGGCGAGCGGGATGTTGAGCCAGAACTGCCA
>DASQTR010000218.1:0-4110 GCA_035641795.1 Ilumatobacter sp. | reverse complement strand
TCGTGCGCGTGGGGATCGTTCCGGGCGGCGTCGAACCCGGTTCTGCGCGACCTCACCGAGCGCGTGATCGTCGCCAGCAAGGGCGGCTTCCAGCGCGCGTTGACCGTCGAACAGCGCCGCCACCGTGGATTGCCGAACGAGTCGACGATCGCGACCGACGACTTCATGGCGTCGACGCTCGATGTGTGGCAGATCCCCTCGGAGAGCGCCCGCCGCGTCGGCCACCCGGCGCCCTTCCCGGTCGAGCTGCCGGAGAAGCTGATCGAGCTCTACACGTTCGGCGGCGACCTCGTCCTCGACCCCTTCATGGGGAGCGGCTCGACGCTTGTCGCCGCGTCCAGAACGGGTCGCCGGTACGTCGGCTACGACCTCGACGCCGGCTATGTGGAGTTGGCGCGGGCACGGGTGGAGGAGGAAGGCGATCGGATCGCCTACGACCACGTGCGGATGGCGGGATCGAAGAATCGTTGCGCCGAGGTGCTGAGCACAGCCGGATTCACGTCGGATGGTTCCAGCGTCAGGCTCAACGGTGCGGAGGTCGTCGTCGACGGCCGTGGCGGGCGATGGGTGACCGAGGTCGGCGGACCGTTCGTGCGCTGGCGCGGGGGACTGACCTCGGCCGACGCAGTGTGGCGAACGCTCGGTCGCGCCCATGCGCTGCGCGGTCTCGGTGAGCGTGTGCTGGTGCTCACCTCCGACCTCCCGCGCCGCCGCACCGAGCTCGATCTCGCGCTGCGAGCCGCCGGCCCGGCGGCGATGTTCGACGTGATCGACGTCTTCGACGACGACGCACTCGCTCGTCTGGCCGCCTACGGACAGGGCCGTACCACCCCGTTGCCGGGCTTCTGGAACCCAGAAGACCTCACACGTCCGTCAGTAGGTGTCTGACACCGACTCGTCGGTGTCTGACACCGAGCGTTGTCTTGCCGGTCAGGTACAGCGCGCGAGATCGATGGAGTTGTCGATCGATCCCGTGCCAAGTTGCCGTCGTACGAGTGCGCCTGCGGCGACCGGGTCGATCGCGTAGGCGCGCTGGTCGTACTTCGAGCTGCGCGCCCACAGCACGCCGATCACCTCGCCGTCGACGAGCACCGGCCCGCCCGAGTCGCCGGACTGGATGTCGGCGTCGAGCTCGAATCCGGGCCGGTCGGTCTCGCCCTCGATGTAGATGTTCTCGGTCTTGATGCGAACTGCTCGTCGCACGACGACAGGAACCGCCACGACGCCGTCGTCGCGAAACACGTACGTGACGCCGTGCTCGCCGCGGTCGACGCCGCCGCCCTCCAGTGACGACGGCGCGCCGAGATCGGCCTCGAGGCGCACGTAAGCGAGATCCATGTCGGGATCGAAGGCGACCACCGACGCAGTTGTCGAGCGCGCGCCGTTCGTCACGTCGATCACGTCTGCCCCCTTGACGACGTGCGCCGCCGTGAGCACCAGGCCCGGCGCCACCACCATGCCGCTGCCATGCGCGGCACCGGTGGAGCACCCGGTGACCGTAAGACCGACGACACCGGATGGCGGGTCTGCGGCGCAGCCTGCTGCGGTGACCGTCACGACGATCAACCCGATCGCCCCCACGTAGCGGGCGGTCGTTCGCAGCGACATCGACGTGAACGTACTGTGCGACGCTGTGACGCGCCCGGTCGACCATCCGCTCGCCGGCGTGTTGCGCGCGGCCGCCGGCGGTGCCTTCCCAGCGGTCGACGGGATCGCCGAGCTGGTGCCTCCCGACGCGGCCGGCACCCGTGCGGTCGTGTCCTTCACCGGCCATGCGTACGTGCTGACGGAACTGCCCTCGGAGGCGCTCGCCGATCTCGCCCTCGACGGTTACGGAGCCGCCACCCACCCGCGTGCTCTCACCCGACTCGCCGGGGGCGGCGCGATCGGATCGCTCGACGTCGTGCTGGTTCGGCCCGGTGCAGCCGGCTCGACGGCGCTCGCCGAGCGTGCAGATCTCGAGCACCATCCACGCGTCGAGCGGGCGCGCCATCATCGTCGCGATGTGCGCGTGCTCGGCGACGCCCGCGGATTCGTGACGATCGGGCGCGGCCTCGTCGACCGCATCGAGATGTCGGTCGAACTGCTCGACCACGCCCACGGCAACCACATCGGTCGTCAACTGATCGCCGAAGGCCTATGCGCGATCGGCACCGAGGAGCTCGTGTTCGCGCAGGTCGCGCCCGGCAACGCTTCGTCGTTGCGAGCGTTCCTCGCCTGCGGGTTCCGCCCTATCGGCAGCGAGGTCTTGATCGACGTCAGCGCTGCCGGAACGTAATGATCGGGTTGGCCGGCGCGTGCTCGGTCAAGTCGACCGCGACGCCGAGCTGCCAGTCGTCGCCGATCGGCAACAGCTGCGTCGCGCCCGTCGTCGTCTGCACGACCACCGCCTTGCCGTCTGGTGCGAGCGCTGCGCTGCGAACGCGCCCTAACGACACCGAACCGCCGTCCCCGACGACCTCCGCTGCGCCGGCACGGGAGCCCAGGACGATGCAGCCGTCTGCAGACACGCCGGTCACGCCAAGGCCGGTGAGGTCGGCGATCTGCTCGCCGCTCTCCAGCTCGATCAGCGAGTGGTAGGTCGAGCCACCACCGACCGGCAGGCACGTCCATCCTGGCTCGATGCGCGGCTCTTCGACCTCGGCAGTGAACGTGGTCGTGAAGATGGTCCGCCCCTCGTGGTCGATGACGGCTTCGAACACACCACCGAACACGACGAGCCGGGTCCCAGACGCGCTCGGGTGGATCGGGGGGCTGATCGTCGCCCCTGCAGGTACTGCGGTGGCGCCGACTCGTTCCGCTGACTCGTCGCCAGGGCCGAAGCGCGAGACGGCGCCGTCGATCGAGACCACGACGACGTCGTCGCCGTCGAGTGCTCCACCGGCGGCAAGGCCGTCGGTGACGGTGGCCAGCTTCGCCCGCTCGTAGTCGTACAGCGTGAGGTCGGCCTGCTGCCCGACGACCTGACTCGTCACCAGGTGCTCGGCATCGAGCGTCAACGGTTGGGCGGCGAACATGGTGGCCACGGGCGGGTCTGCGTCGGTGTCGATGACGACGGTCTGGAACGTGGTGGCGTCGGCGACCGCGAAGCGCCTGCCGGTGCTGTCGAAGCGCAGCGTCTCGAGGAAGAACCGCGGTGACGCCTGCTGCTCGGCCAGCGCCGCGAAGTCGTAGCTGGTGCCCATGAGGCCGTCGATCAAGAGCAGGTTGCCGCCGGTCGGCTTGCTGACGGCAAGCCACAACGCGTCGGCGATCGGGAGCCTGCTCACAACCGAGTTCGGCTCGATCGTCACGATGTCGGGTGCCTGCGCACCGAGGTCGGTCAGGACGATCTGCCCGGCCTCGACGAGCGCCACCCGGGAGCCTTCGCTGTGGACCTCGAGGGCACGAGCCGTGGCCGGCGCCGTGCCGCGCTCGCTGGCGTCGCGGGTGACGCTGGTGACGGCGCCGTTGGCGCGGTCGACGAACACCACTTCGTCCCATTCGCCTGCCTGGGGTGTCGCCGCCGCCGAGTCGTCGCGGGTCGCCCGCCAGACGAGCACGCCGGCGGCGATCAGCAGGACGACGCTGATCGTGCTGACGAGCATCCGCCGGGCGGCGTAGTTCGGGCGACGCGAGTCGGGGGCGCGCACGCCACCGGACGACGGTGCGGTGCGCATATGCGACATCGACCTGGACTGTAGGCAACCGGCGTGCTGTCCGAAAGGCTGATCGGGCAAGGGCGCGCCGGTACCATCGGCCGGCGTGGAGTTCACCTGCCCGCGCTGCACCACGACCGTCGAGGCCCGCTTCTACGGCCCGTGCGACGACTGCCGTTCCCAGCTGCGCGACGCGTTCCGGCGTGAGGGCCGCGTCGTCGATCTGGCCGAGTACGAGCCGAAGATGAACGTCACCCCGAACGCGGTCGCACTCAAGGACGACTGACCGGGCCTCGGTAGTTGGGCGCTATCGTGACCGAGCGCACTCGGGGACGTAGCTCAGCTGGCTAGAGCACCTGCTTTGCAAGCAGGGGGTCGTGGGTTCGAGTCCCATCGTCTCCACCACCAGCGGTTTAGGTCATAGATGGGCAGGCACAGCGTACGAACAGACGATAACTGGTAGGCTCCTTGG
>DASQTR010000217.1:0-3317 GCA_035641795.1 Ilumatobacter sp. | reverse complement strand
CGACGACGTCGAGGTCGACGTCAGAGGCGCGCGGCTCTCCGGTCGCGTGGTGCCGACGCCGTTCGTCCGCTGAATGCGGCGCGGGTCGAGAATGGTCGAGAGAGCGTGGTCTTCGGTCCCGGAGGTTGCTCCGCTGATCACCCGATCGGTGGACGTGACAATCATCGGCACGTGCGCGACGATTGTTCTGCCCGGTCGAGATCGTCTTCCTGGGTCGGGGTTGTAGGGCTAGCTCCGGGTTCCAAAGGACCCAACATGGATGACATCGACGCCCCCACCGCGACGTTGACCACTGCCCTCGACTTATCTGCCGAACGGCTGGTGATCAAACTCGCCGGGGAGATCGACATGGCCTCCGTCGACCCGCTGATTCGTACACTCGACGCCGTCGACGAGCACGTCGCGACTTCGGTCGTCGTCGATCTCGACGAGGTCACGTTCATCGACTCCAGCGGCCTGCGAACGCTCCTCGTCGGACGAGACGAGCTCGCTGAACGGGGGATCGACCTCATGGTGCGCAATCCGCAGCCGCAAGCCGTACGACTGTTGACCATCACCTGCACCGAGGACATTCTGCTGGAACGTCATCACGCGAGCTGACTCGGTTCCGTAACCGCGACCGACGTCGGTCCGCATGGACCGCCGCTGCCCGCAGCGCAGTTCAGTTCGCCGGCGTCGCGCCCTTCGGCCCGCGCTTCTTGGCGCTCGCGGACGTGCGAGTTTGCTTGTTCGCGGCCTTCCTGGCTGACGCCTTCTGCACCTCGGTAACTGCACGAACGGCGGGACGATCCGCCGCCCGCTCGGACGCAGTCGCGGGCGCTCCCGGGTTTGTCACCGCGGCCGACGGTGTCGCCGGCTTCGGCATCCCCGGCATGCGGAACGCACCGAAGAGGCCGCCCGCATTTTCGGCGATTTGGGCGAGCGGACCGAGACGCTGCATCAGTTCGCCGATCTGGTTCGGGAGCGTCATGAAGCCAGGCGAGCCGAGTGTGTCGACGATCCGCTCGATCTTCGGCGCAGTCGCCCGCACAGGACCCTCGAGCAGCGTCGTGATCTCCTCGGCGGCATTTACCGTACGTGTCACCTGGGGCATGATCGCCTTCACCGGCTCTTCGATCTCCGCCAGTAGCGCGTTGACGCGCAGCGCCGTCTCGTTGAGGTTCTGCATCGTGCGGTTGACGTTGTCGACCGCACGAAACAGTTCCTCGACACCGCGGCGGAGCTGCTCGATCGTCCGGATCCCGCCCGCGATCGGAGCCGCCAGGATGTTGATGACGTCGGCCAATGGATCGCTGCGAGTCTCTTCGCTCATGGTTCGGAGACTACGAGCCGTGCCGGTGCTGTCAGGAGTCAGTCGCGGTGGTCGTGGTCGGGGGCACGGTGCTGGTCGTCGATGACGTAGTGGTGGTCGGTGCCATGGTCGTGGTCGTGGTGCTCGGCGCGGCCGTCGTCGGCGGCGGCGTCGTGGGCGCCTCGCTCGTGGTGGTCGGTGTCGTGGTGGTCGGCGCCGCGGTCGTTGCCGGCATGGTCGTTGTGCTGCTCGTGGTCGTCGGTGTCGTTGTGGTCGGCGAGGGCGTCGGGCGGTACCCCGAGTACGTCACCATCGGCCGATAGCGGTCAGGCCGGGGGTAGGCGTCACGCAACATGTTGCGGGCATTGTTCGAGACCACCACCAGCACGGATCCGAGCTTGTCTCGATAGGGGAGCAGGTGGGCGTGGTACGAGTTCTTGAGCGGGTCGTTGCCACGTGGTTGCAGTCGGAAGTAGTCGACAGGCGTCCACGGTCCCCACGGATCGTTGGCGACATCGATCACGAGGTCCTCGCCCCAGTATCCGTCGACCTTGGTGGCCGCTACCCACTGACCGTCGACGTAGCGGGGCTGCATCGGGTTCTCGGCGAAGAAGCGCGACGAGATCGCGACGGCGTCGTTTCGGTTCGTGGACCACCCGTCGGCGGTCCGGTATTCGGGTCGCGCGTAGAGCTGGCCGCGCGGCACCCGCGCGAGCCACATCTTGGTGGCGGAGTGCGGCCCCTTCCAGAAGCCGCCCTCGCGGGTCAGGTTCTGCTCGAAGGTGTTGCCGAACAAGTAGGAGTAGACGTTGTCGCTGGCGACTGCGTAGCCGTAGATCGGCGTCACGTTGGGATCCTGGGCGGGCATCCACGCCGTGCGGGTCAGCGTCCACTGGTCGTACGCCGCTAGATAGACGCGATTCGGGTGCCAGCCGAGCCCGTCGGGCGGATTCGGGTCGACGGGATCCTTCACCATCTCGACCCAGTAGACCCAGAGCTGGCCCATCCCCATCTCGCCGCCCATCGGCCAGTACCACTTCGTCCGCACGTTGGCGGTGCCGTCGCCGACTTCGAACGGCTCGGGCTTGTTGGCGGTTCCCCGATGGAGCAGCGTGAAGCACTTGCCGTTCTGCATCAGCGCTGCGTTGTGGGCGAACCGCGCCTTGCCGAGGTTCGACACCGTGCCCGAGTGATCGAGGAAGGCGTCCTGGAACAGCCAGAGGTAGCGGTTGTCGCCCATCGAGTAGACGTGTTGGTAGTCCCAACCCAGTACGGGACCGAGACGCTGGGCGAAGAACCTGTCGAGCGACGGCGCAGTGAGTTCGCTGACGCAGCCGATGTCGACGCCGAGATAGCCGCCCTCGGTCGTCCGCGTGCTGGCCGCCCACGGCGGGGGAGCGATCGTCGATGGCGGCGTGGCGTCCGACGGCTCGCCCGGGATGGGACGGGCGACGACCGCCGGATCGTCTGCCTCGATGTCGAGGCCGTAGGTCTCGGACAGGTCGACGGTGGTCGACACGGCCACCGAGGATGTCGTGACGGCGGTACTCGTCGAACCTGATGTGGTGCTGGAAGCGAGGGTCGGCGCCAGCGACGTGCCGGTCGTCGGAACCGCGACCGACGTCGTCGGCATACTCGGTTCCCTGGCGTCGTTGCTCGCCACCGAGCCGTTGCTGCCGGTCCACGACACGAGTGCGAAGGCGAGCACCACCGCTGTTCCGCAGATCCCGATGACCCACCACGGTCGCGGCACAGCGCGTAACCGGTCGCCGGCAGTCACCCGCCCAACCCTAACGGTGGGGTCTCACGATCTGGCGTATGACTCGCCGTCGTGATCTGCACCGTCATGAGTTCGAATACGACTCCAAGGGCTCGCAGCTGCAGATCAGATGCCGATCGCCGTATGCGCCATCGATGCGTGAGACGGGCGGAAAGTACTTGTCGGCCCTCAGGCGTGCGTCGGGAAACGCCGCCGTCGCCCGGCTGTACCCGCGGTCCCAGTCGCCGAGCAAGTCCTCGGCGGTGT
>DASQTR010000216.1:0-9081 GCA_035641795.1 Ilumatobacter sp. | reverse complement strand
CGCCCGACTGACGGGCGAGGTGCTCGCCGGCGGCAACCGGCTCACCGACGGCCACCACGCGGCCGGCAACTACGTCGAGCCGACGGTCGTGCGCGTGCCCGACGATTCGACGATCTGGACGACAGAGCTGTTCGTGCCGTTGGTGGCGGTGCGTCCGGTGAAGTCGCTCCACGAGGCGCTCGAGCGGGCCAACGCGGTGCCATTCGGGCTTACCGCCGGCGTCTTCGCCGGTGATCAGGCGGAGATCGACGAGTTCCTCGACAAGATCGAGGCAGGCGTCGTGTACGTCAACCGCGAGGCGGGTGCCACCACGGGCGCGTGGCCAGGCGTGCAGCCGTTCGGCGGCTGGAAGCGCAGCGGCACGGCCGGCAAGGCAGGCGGCGGCCCGTACTACATCCAGCAGTACATGCGCGAGCAGAGCCGCACCGTCGTGATGCACGACTGAGCTACGTTCGTCGGCGGGCGACCGAGAGCATGGGGGTCGGGAATGAGTCCGAGCACCAAGACCGTCGTGATCAAGATCTGTCGAGCGCTGGTGTGGATCGTGTACGCGTGGGTGGCGATCACGATCGTCCTGTTGTTCCTGGCGTTTCTCTTGCAGCTCTTCGGGGCCGACCCCTCGGCGGGCTTCGTCGAGTTCGTGTACCGGTCGACCGAGCGGGCAATGGCGCCGTTCCGGGGGATCTTCGAGTCGGTCGTGCTGTCGGACGACTCGGTGCTCGACGTCTCGATCCTGTTCGCGATCATCGTCTACAGCTTCGTCGCGTTGGGTCTCGGCATGGCGCTCGACTGGGTTACCCGCAAGCTGCTCGCCGCGGAGGATCACGAACGGTACGACGCGATGCTCGAGGCGAAGCTGTCGCCCGCCCGCCCCGCGTCGGGATACGTCGTGCACCTCTCCGGTGCCGACGGCGCGGCAGCGACGGGCGTGCTGAGCGCGCAGGCGGCTGGCACGTTCGTCGATCTCACCGCGGTCGGCCTCGACGCCACGCGGAAGTACGCGGTCTGGAGCGAGAACGGCGCCGGCCAACGTTTGACGGCGGCGACGTTCCAGCCGGGCGTGGTGGGCCCCACCAAGTTGGCGATGACGAGCCCGATCGGCCTCACCGACATGCGCCTGTTCGGTGTGTCGCTGCTGGGACCGTCCGACGAGGCGGTGGCCGACGTGCTGGCGGCGCGCATCGCCGTCGGCCACGCCTGAGCGACGCGTCGAGAGCCTGGGTCGACATCGTGCGGCGAGAGGGTGAGTACCGTGCCGGCCCGTGACGCTGCACGGTCCGCACGCCCGCATCGACGATCTTCCCGATCGCGTCGTCGAGTACATCCGGCGGCGGGTGGCGCGAACGGAGCTCGGTCGCACAGCACCTGCTGACACCGTCGTGCCGCTGCTCGAAGGTGCGATCACGGCGCCGGGCCTCGGCGTATGTCGCGCGTGGGAGGTGTTCGAGCGCGCCGTCGACCCCTTCACGGTGGCGCTCGACGGGCCGAGGTACCTCGCATTCATCCCGATGTCGCCGAGCGTGACGTCGGTGTGGATGGACGCGCTCGTCGGCGCCGCCAGCTTCTCCGCCGAGTCCTGGCTGGAGGCGGCCGGCGCCGTCGCCGCCGAGAACCAGGCGCTCGAGTTCATCCGCGAGTTGACCGGCATGCCGGAGGGTTCGGGTGGATGCTTCACGTTCGGCGGGTCGAACGGCAACCTGTCGGCGATCGCCGTCGGACGTGATGTCGCCGGCGGGCGGCGGCTGGCGGCGGTCGCCGACACGGCGCACGCGTCTGTCGACAACTCGCTGCGCCTACTCGGCATGGAGGCGTTGGTGGTGCCGACCGGGCGGTCCGGTCGCTTCACCGGCGCGGCCCTCGAACGGGCACTTGCCGACGATGGCCGCTCCGGCGAGCTGGCGGTCGTCATTGCGTCGGCCGGCTCGACCAATGCCGGCGTGGTGGACGAGCTCGGCGCGCTTGCGCGGGTCACGCACGCTCATGACGCCTGGCTTCACGTCGACGGGGCATACGGCGCCGGCGCGCTGATGCTCCCGGAACGCGCCCACCTGTTCGAGGGCCTCGGTGAGGCCGACTCGTTCATCGTCGATCCCCACAAGTGGTTCTTCTGCACGGCTGGAACGTGTGCCTTGCTCTACCGCGAGCCCGAACTGGCGGCACTCACGCACACGCAACACGGGCCGTACATCGACGTGCTGCACTCGACTGAGGCCAGCGAGACGTGGAATCCGTCGGACTACGCGTTCCAGCTGACGCGCCGGGCCTCGGGACTCCCCTTCTGGTTCACGTTGCTGGTGCACGGCACGGAGGCGATGACCGAGGCGATCCGAGCCTCGGTCTGGACGACGGCTTACGCCGTTGAACGGCTGCGGTCGATCGCCGACGTCGAGCTCGTCATGGATCCCCAGCTCACGGTCGTCCTGTTCCGCAAGCGCGGGTGGGACGCCGGCAGATGGCAAGCGTGGGCGCGCGACCTGCTCGAGCGCGAGGTGGCGTTCGTGGCCCCGACGCGATGGAAGGGCGAGACGTTGGGGCGGCTGGTGTTCCTGCACCCGCTGACGACCGAGACGATCGTCGACGAGGTGCTCGCCACCCTCGCCTAATCGCCCGCCGCCACCGTGATCGGCAGTTCGAGCCGGACGCGACGTTCCGCGCGTGCCTCGGGGATGAGGATCGCCGAGGAGATGATCATCAGCAGCGCGGCGGTGGTCGCGATCGCCTCGAGTGGAAGCGTGCCGACGACGACGAACGCCAGCAACGGCGCGATCACCGCTCGGATGCCGGTGAAGAAGGTGTGCAGGCCCATGTAGTCGGCGACCCGGTGAGCCGGGGCGAACTTCGTGACCCACAGCATCCACATGAGGTCGCCGCCGGCGATCGCCACCCCCAGCGTGATCGAGCCGATCATCAGCCCGACGCTGCTCGAACCCGTGAAGAAGGCGGCGACGTACGCCGCGAACAGCATGTTGATGATGATCCGCGAGGCGAAGAACGACATGCGATCGAACAAGCGACCGAAGACCGGCGTGGTGACGAGCCGCATCACAGCCGGGATCGCGACCGTGAGCAACATGATCGTCGCCGCGTCGGCCTCGATGCCGTACTCGGGTTGGGCCAGGTATTCGATCCGGAGCGGTACCAGCATCAGGTTCCCGAATCCCATCAGCATCCAGGCGATCAGCGTCAGCCGCAGCTGGCGATCTGCCTGCATCAGCTCGAAGTGGGGCAGCAGGCGAAGGCGCTCGTCACCGATGTCGTTGAGATGTTCGGACGGGATCCGGCGGTCGAGCCACGCCAGGCAGACCGCTGCCAACGCGCCGATGAGTAGGACCAGCCACCACAGCTCTTCTCGGTCGCGCAGCCAGGCGCCCATCGCGATCGCCAGCGGCGCCGACACGGCGACCTTCATCACCAGGCCGCGGCCGACTCGCTTGCCGCGCTCGAAAGGCGGGAAGTTTCGTTCGTAGGTGAACGTCATCAGCGGGATCGTGGCGTTGACAGCGGTCAGCGCGAGCAGTGCTCCGGCCACGAACAGGCCGATGTGATCGATCGCCGCCACCGCGAACCCGACCGCGGCGATCAGCGACACGAGCGACGCCATCGTCATCGCCGTGTAGCCGTGGCGGCGGGCGAGGGCGGTGATCGCGGGCGCGATCAACAGACCGAAGCCCCCAGCGGCGGCGATCAGGCCTTTCGTGAGACCCGAGGCGTCGAAATGCTTGATCGCGATCGTGAGCAGCACCGACGATTCCAGCGGCAGAATCACGCCGAGGGGGATCGAGCGCATGACGTCGACCACCTGCGTTCGCCCGACGACGTCGGCAGCAGGCTCGGACGTAGTTCGCGCCACAGGCGCCCCAGTCTGCCGGTCGCCTCGCGAGCAGCCACGCAAGGTTTAGTCCACGAGGACTTCGGTGTCAGGCGCCTGCACGTGCCAGACACCGAGCGTTCTGCCGCCGCGGCGGACGGTCATGATCAGACGCCGGGGACGTGGCGGATCAACTCGAGGACTCTGTCGACGGGAAGGCCGGGGACGGTGTGGCCGTGCACGCCGGTCACGGTGTCGGCGACGAACAGCGCGTTCGTGACCGCCTCCTCGCTTGCGTCGACCACCGCCGTGAACACGGGGTCCAGCGACTTGTCGGCGAGCAGCCGCGTGACGATGAACCCGGTCTCGCCGCGTCGCCGGCGGTTGGTGGTGGACGCGGCGATGAAGATGTCGCCGCTTCCGTGGTGGGCCACCGAGCCGACGCGTCCGAGGCCGAGGCCGACGCGGCGAGCGACACGCTCGAGCTGACGCGCGTCGAGTGGGATGTCGGTCATCACGACCCCGATGCACGAGCCGCCGGCGTCGAGCTGCGGCGCAACCTCGCGCTCGGCGGTGAGCGTCTCGCCCACCGGCACGCCGCCGATCCGGAGCAGTTTCGACCCGCCGAAGTTGCACAGCAGCAGCACGCCCACCGTGCCGACGCCGTCAAGCTTGCGCGAGGCGGTACCCACGCCGCCCTTGTGGCCCATGGTGCTCATCCCCGTGCCGGCGCCGACCACACCTTCGGCCACGGGTCCGACCGCCGCCGAGTCGATTGCCGCGCGCACGTGCTCGACGGTCAGCCACCGCTTGGTGATGTCGTCGAGATGCGAGTCGTCGCACTCACCCACTACCGGGTCGACCACGTTGGTGATGCCGGCCGCCAGCGCGGCCTCGACCACCGCATCGAAGCCGCGGCCGATGTTGTTGGTCGATACGAGCACGACCGGCGATCCGAGTGTTCCCCACTCGCGCGCCGTGATCGAGCCCGTCAGCTCCCCGGCGCCGTTGAGCACTGCCGTGCCGGCAGCCATGGGATTGCGCCAAAGCGGCTCGACGGCATCGGGCACCACGACTGTGCATCCCGTGCGTGCGACCGAACCGTCGGCCTCGTCGCGCCACACCGTCACGTGGCCGACTCGCACGCCAGGCACGTCGGTGATGGCGTTGTGCTCGCCCGTCGGGATCGTGCCGAACGGGAGACCGAGCTGGCGGGCACGTGGCCGCGGCTCGGGAGGGGGCATGCCGGCCAGTGTGGCACGGCTCGTCGGTGGCCATCCTGGAGTCGCTGTCGTGAGCGGATTGCAGATGCCGGTCGCACAATCGGCGGCTCGATCTCGCGGGACGGCTCGTGCAGCGCGACGATCGGCACAGCTAGCGTTGCCGGGCGGCGATGGACGAACCCGACGATCTGCACGAGCTGGAGCGGGGGCTGCTCGACGGCATCCGCGCGTCGATACCGGCGTCCGAGCCTGCGGTGACTGCCCCCGAATGGCTGGCGCCGCTCTACACAGCGCAGGTCCAGAGCCGAGTGCTCGACCACACCGCGCGCTGGCTGCGTGGCAGCGGCAAGGGCTACTACACGATCGGGTCGGCAGGGCACGAGAGCAACGGCGCAGTCGCCGCCGCACTGCGCCCCACCGATCCGGCGTTGCTGCACTACCGATCCGGGGCGTTCTACTGCGCCCGCGCTCAGCAGCGGCAAGGCCACGATCCGGTTCGTGACGTGCTCGCCGGCATCCTGGCCCTGGCGGGTGAGCCGATCGCAGGCGGCCGCCACAAGGTGTTCGGACATCACGACCTTGCCGTGATCCCGCAGACGTCGACGATCGCCTCGCACCTGCCGCGCGCGCTCGGCGTGGCGTTCGCGATCGGACGTGCCCGCCGGCTCGGTGTGGCGTCGGCGTGGCCGGGGGACGCGATCGCGGTGTGCTCGTTCGGCGACGCCAGCGCCAACCACAGCACCGCCCAGGGCGCGATCAACGCCGCCTGTTACACCGCCCACAGTGGACTGCCCGTGCCGGTGCTGTTCGTGTGCGAGGACAACGGTCGCGGCATCAGCGTCCCCACGCCGTCCGGATGGATCGAGGCCAGCTTCGCCGGCCGGCCGTCGCTGCGCTACGCGAAGGTCGACGGCACCGACCCTGTCGGCGTGCACACCGTCACAAGTGAGCTCGCCGCCGACGTCCGCGCACGCGGTCAGCCGGCGCTGATCCACCTCCGCACCGTGCGATACATGGGCCACGCCGGCACCGACGTCGAGTCGGGCTACCGAAGCGTGAGCAGCATCCGCGCCGACTATCAGCTCGACCCGATCTTGGCCACGGCCCGCACGCTCGTCGAATCGGGAATCCGGACCCCCGCTGAGCTCGTCGACGAGTACATGACGATTCGAGAGCACGTCCGCAAGGTCGCGCTCGACCTCGCTCGCGAGCCGACGCTGCTGACTCCGGCGGAGGTCGCCCGCCCGCTCGCGCCGCGTCGCCCCGAGCTGGTGGCCGGGAGGGTCTCGCGGCGGCCCGACGCCGAGCATCGCCGCACCGCGTTCGGCGGCGCGCTGCCCGAGTCGGAGGGCGCGCTGACGCTCGCCGAGTCGATCAACCGCGCCCTCGCCGACGTGCTCGTCGATGAGCCGGGAGCGATCGTGTTCGGCGAGGACGTCGCGCTCAAAGGCGGTGTCTACGGCGTGACACGCGGGCTGCAGAAGAAGTTCGGCGCCGCCCGCGTGTTCGATTCACTGCTCGACGAGCAGTCGATCCTGGGCATCGCGCTCGGCGCCGGCGTGTCGGGCCTGCTGCCGATCCCGGAGATTCAGTACCTCGCGTACCTGCACAACGCCGAAGACCAGCTGCGCGGAGAGGCGGCGAGCCTGTCGTTCTTCTCCAACGGCCAGTACCGGAACCCGATGGTCGTGCGCATCGCCGGCCTCGCCTACCAGAAGGGGTTCGGCGGCCACTTCCACAACGACAACGCGGTCGGCGTGCTGCGTGACATCCCCGGGCTGGTGATCGCGTCGCCGGGCCACCCATCCGACGCGGCGCCGATGCTGCGCACGTGCGCAGCGGCGGCAGCTGCCGACGGGACCGTGTGCGCCTTCCTCGAGCCGATCGCGCTGTACCACACGCGGGACCTGCACGAGCCAGGCGACGGTGTCTGGACCGCGCCGTACGCGGCTCCCGATGCATGGGCCGACGCGCACGTGCCGATCGGGTCGGGACGGCTCGTCCGCGAAGGCGACGATGTGCTCATAGTGACGTGGGCGAACGGGCTCTTCCTTTCACTCCGCGCGGCGCGACGCCTCGCCGCGTCGGGGATCTCGTGCCGCGTGTTCGACCTGCGGTGGTTGGCGCCGCTCCCCATCGACGAGGTACTCGCGCACGCCGGCGAGGTCGGGCGTGTGCTGATCGTCGACGAGACACGTCACTCGGGCGGCGTCGGCGAAGGCGTGATCGCCGGCCTCGTGGAGGGCGGCTACGCGGGTGCGCTTGCTCGCGTCGCCGCTCGCGACACGTTCATCCCCCTTGGGGAGGCGGCCAACCTCGTGCTGGTCAGCGAGGACGAGATCGTGGCCGCTGCGGCGCGCCTGTGCGCGCCCCCGGACGCCGACCTTCGGCTCTAGGGAGCGCCACGCTCGGGACCGTAAGGTTGACAGCGTGAAATCGATGCAGGAGCGGATCGCCGACCTCCGGGAACGGCGTGACTCCGCCTTCCACGCCGGGTCGGAGCGAGCGGTCGAGCGCCAGCACGCCAAGGGCAAGATGCTGGCCCGCGAGCGGATCGACTATCTACTCGACGAGGGCAGCTTCCACGAGCTCGACCAGCTGGCGCGGCACCGTGCTCACGAGGCCGGCCTGGAGGATCGGCCGTACACCGACGGTGTGATCACCGGGTGGGGCACCGTCGACGGCCGCCGAGTGTTCGTGTTCAGTCAGGACTTCACCGTGTTCGGCGGCGCGCTCGGTGAGGTGTTCGCCGAGAAGATCCACAAGCTGATGGACCTCGCCCTCAAGACCGGCGCGCCACTCGTCGGCCTCAACGATGGCGCCGGGGCGCGCATCCAGGAAGGCGTCGCCAGCCTCGCCAGTTACGGCGGGATCTTCCGCCGCAACGTGCAGTCCTCGGGCGTGATCCCGCAGATCTCCGTGATCCTCGGCCCATGTGCCGGCGGTGCCGTCTACTCGCCGGCGATGACCGACTTCATCTTCATGGTGCGCGAGTCGTCGCACATGTTCATCACCGGTCCCGACGTCGTGAAGACGGTGACCGGCGAGGAGGTCACCCTCGAGGAGCTCGGCGGCGCCATGAGCCACGCCACCAAGTCGGGCGTTGCGACGTTCGTCGCCGACGACGAGAAGGCGTGTCTCGACGACGTTCGCTTCCTGCTCGCGTTCCTCCCGTCGAACAACCTCGAGCAACCACCGGTCGATGACACCGGTGACGACCCCGAGCGGCTGTGTCCCGAGCTCGACGACCTGCTGCCCTCCAGCAGCAACCTGCCGTACGACATGCACAAGGTGATCAAGGCGGTCGTCGACAACGGTGACTTCTTCGAGTACTTCCCCTACTTCGCCAAGTCGATCGTGTGTGGCTTCGCCCGCGTCGACGGCCACTCGGTCGGCATCGTCGGCAACCAGCCGATGGTGCTCGCCGGCGTGCTCGACATCGAGTCGTCGGAGAAGGCGGCGCGCTTCGTGCGTACGTGCGATGCGTTCAACATCCCGATCATCACGTTCGTCGACGTGCCGGGATTCCTGCCCGGTGTCGACCAGGAGTACGGGGGCATCATCCGCCACGGGGCCAAGCTGCTGTACGCGTACTGCGAGGCGTCGGTGCCACGCATCTCGATCATCACTCGCAAGGCGTACGGCGGCGCGTACGTCGTGATGGACTCGAAATCGGTCGGCTCGGACCTGTCGTTCGCGTGGCCGTCGGCGGAGCTGGCGGTGATGGGTCCGCAGGGCGCGGTCGAGATCGTGTACCGCCGCGAGTTGCAGCAGGCCGCCGATCCGGCGGCGCGACGAGCCGAGCTCGTCGCCGACTACACGGAGAAATACGCCAACCCGTATGCCGCCGCCGAGCGCGGGTTCGTCGACGACGTGATCGAGCCGGCGGAGACGCGGCGCAAGATCGTCGCCGGTCTACGCGTCCTGCGCACCAAGCGCGAAGAGCTGCCTCAGCGCAAGCACGGCAACGTGCCGCTCTGACGAGGCCGGTTCCTCAGCGATCCTCCACGACCAGCGACTCAGCGACCCTCAACGAGACGCAAACTGCCG